>JBJTUI010000152.1:0-8128 GCA_046080625.1 Elainella sp.
CGTAGAGCTGTTCACCGTCATAAGATTGAAGAGGTGTGGTGTTTTTCATGCTGTCCTCCTGAGTCTTGGGCTTGGTAACTTCAAGAGAACGGGGGAGCGGTGCCTTTGATGAAACACCACACTATCCACCATAGGATCACATCTCCTCACCGCCTCCCCACCGCCAAATCCCGAAAGTACGCCCCTGGGTCTTGGGCCACCCAGCCCAATCGCGAATTAGCCCGCACCTGGAAATGCAGGTAGGAGTCGCCCGATCCGGCCACCGCGCCAATTTGTGTACCCGCCTGCACCTGCTGACCAGCCTTCACGGCGATGCTGTTGAGGTTGCCGTAGCGGGTTTGCAGACCCTGGCTGTGATTGATCACGACCAGATTGCCGTAGCCCTGCTGCTCACCCGCAAACGCCACCGTGCCTGTCCCGGCAGCCAGGACGGGGGTGCCTGAAGTCGCTTCCAGGTTGACGCCGCTGTGGAACTGTACGGCGCTGGTTGTGGGATTGACCTGCCAGCCGTAGGCCAGCAGAATGGCCGCCACCTCCGGCAAGGGATAGCGGGTAATCGAGCTGCGTTCGGCCTGACTGGCGCTGGGGGTTGGGGCAGGCGACCAGTTGACGCCAGGAATAAACACCACCGTCGGCGCTTCCTGGCAGCCGTTCTGTTCAAACAGCAGGTCGGCCCGGACGTTGTATCGCTCGGCGATGTCGCGCCAGCTGCTGCCTGCCGGAACCGTCACCCGAATGCCATTGTAGGGCGGCACCAGAATTTCGCTGCCGACCGCGACGCTGCCCTGCTGGAGGCTGGGGTTCATGCCAATCAGGGTGGTGGGCAGCAGGTTGTATTGCTGGGCAATGCTTTCCAGGGTTTCGCCCTGGGCGACCCGATGCCGCACCAGCCGCGACAGAGCCGGTTTGGGGCAGGCGGTCTCGGCCTGTTTCAGCATGGGTGTGGCCCAAACGGGTGCCAGGAAGCCGCCCAGCTTCATGAGACCAATGCCCGTTAGACTGATGCCCGTTAGACTAATGCCCGTTAGACTAGAAGCAGCCACAGCGACGGAGCCAATCGCCATCAAATTTTGGGCTAGAACTCTGGAAACCGGTCTGTTGGCCTGACTCCTGGCCCGACTTTTAGCAAAGCCGTTTCTAGGGTTGCTTGCCGCTTGCCTCGACTGACCATTCTGCTGCTTCTGGCTGATCAAACCCAATTTCCATTTGTTGCTGTCCATCACCTGCTGTCCATTACCTGCGGTACTGCTCTGTCTGGCTGCCCTGTCTGCCAAGCCTTCACCCAATTCTTCATCAAAACCCTGGGTCCATCAGCCCAGTCTTGCGCCTGCCTCGGCTGCAACTAGAATCTTGCCCGGCAACTCTCTTCAACTGTAACCTTTAGATCCTCAGCCTTGGGTTTGCTTTCTATCGATAACTGCTTCTACAATAAGCGCTGAACTGCCTTGCCAGAGCGAATTCAATAAACCAGGGTAAGCTAGATTCGGTGCGCTTGGTTCCCCGCAAATTGCTAGAGATTAGGTTCAAACGATCAGGTTCAGCCACCAACTTTATGCCAGAATTATGGGCCTCTCAAGCAAGCAAATCCTTCTCTATGCCACCCTGCTGACCATTGGCGGCGGTGTTGGGCTAGCCATCGAACGCTATGGCCAGACGCAGACCGTTCTGGGTAGAGCCCAGCAGTCGGCCCAGGCCGTCAGCCCCCTGCCCGCTTCGCCTCTGCCAGCTGCGGTTGCCTACCAGGCCAACCCCCACTCGGCCAGTGCCCCGGTCGGCCAGAACTTCATTGCCGAGGCGGTAGAGAAAGTTGGGCCAGCGGTTGTGCGGATCGACGCCTCGCGCAAGCTGTCCCGCTCCTTCGGCTCCAGCAATCCCCTCTTGCGGCAGTTTTTTGGGGAAGACGAGATGCGGCAGTTCGAGAATCGGGTAGAGCAGGGCACGGGGTCTGGGTTCATTGTCAGCGCCGACGGCCATCTGATCACCAATGCCCATGTGGTGGAAGGGGCCGATACGGTCAGCGTTACCCTCCGAGATGGCCGCAAGATCGACGGCAAGGTGGTGGGCACCGATCCGGTCACGGATGTGGCGGCAGTAAAGATCGTGGCCACGGGCCTGCCTACCGTCACCCTGGGCAAGTCAAAAAACCTGACGCCGGGCGAATGGGCGATTGCGATTGGCAACCCGCTGGGCCTAGACAACACGGTGACGGCAGGAATCATCAGCGCGATTGACCGCTCTAGCTCCCAGGTAGGCATCCCGGATCGACGGGTGCAGTTTATTCAAACCGATGCCGCGATCAACCCCGGCAACTCGGGCGGACCACTGCTGAACGCCAAAGGCGAGGTGATTGGCATCAATACGGCAATTCGGGCCGACGCTCAAGGATTGGGATTCGCCATTCCGATCGAAACCGGCTGGAAGATCGCCCAGCAGCTGTTCGAGAAAGGCAAGGCCGAACATCCCTATCTGGGCATCCAGATGGTCGATCTGACGCCGGAACTGCAAGAGCGAATCAACAGCGACCGCAACATTGGCCTGAAAATCAGCAACCAGACGGGCGTGCTGATCATCCAGGTAATTGAGGATGGTCCCGCTGCTGCCGCCGGGCTAAAGCAGGGCGATGTGATTCTGAAGGTCAACAATACGGCGGTTGCCAATGCTGCCCAAGTCCAGCAGCAAATTGAAGCCGTGCGCGTAGGGGATACGCTCTCCCTGGAATTCCAGCGCCAGAACGAAGTCAAGACCCTACAGCTGCGGCCAATTGCCTTTCCGGCTGAGCAGGTGAACCGCTAGGGCGCGTCATCCGTTACCACGTCATCTAGAGGAGCAAGGCCCAGGCTATAAAGTTGGCCGCACCTGCCTCAACCAAACCCGCTCGCGGCTGGAGACTTTACTGCGCTCGGATTCTGGCTCTCAATTGAGTACAGCTCCCAGAGCGAAAGACTGACCTCAAGCTACTGGCCTCAAACTACTGATCTCAAGCTGAAATTGGACTGCTGGGCCACCTCAGTCGGCGGATTCTTCTCCCAAATCAACGCCAAACGAAACCGTGCCCCTGACGCTGACTTCCAGCTCCATGCGCTGCTCCATGCGGCTGAGGAAGTAGCCCGTCATCATTGCCGAGGCCAGCAGCCCGGCCAAATTCTCCCGGTCGGTGGTGATTTGAACATTGAATGACTCGGACGGCAGCACCCCCACTAACCCCTGCACGTTTTGGGAGATGATTTGCCGAATTTCTGGGCTAACCGACTTAGCGACTCGCGCCAAGACCTCTGGGGACTGGTGTTGCAGGTACTTCAGCAATTGATTTGCCTGACCCTCTTCAGTGTCACCACCAAAGAAATCGAAATTGTCAGGGTTAAACACCATAGTTACCTTTAGAAATGAAGGTTTACATGAGTCAGTTTTAACCATTGTGACATTTATATTTGTCAGTGTAACCAATTCACCTCCACTCCTAACGGCAGCCCTCTAGCGCCCCTGGTTCAGGCGGGGAGGGCAGGTGGGGCTCAAATGCCGTCAAATTCAGGGTTAGAGCAGTCCAGAGGCCGCCAAGGGCTCAACCGGGGGCGGGCCAGCAGGCTGGGGAGATTCTGCGGCAATCAGCTCGGTTCCAGATTCAGCCATCTCTAGACTGTCGGGCTCAGAATCTAGCGCAACTGCGCCTTTGGGCTGGTCAAACGGCTGCGGCAGCTGCTCGACCTGGAAATATTGGTAAAACTTTTCCGTGACTTGCAGCCAGTAGGAGCGCCCGTCCGATTGTCGGCGTTTCCTGACAAACCCCAGGCTCACTAGCTCCTGAACATGCTGATAGGCTCCTGACCCGCGCAGCTCAATCAGCTTGGTTTGGCTGAGCGAGCCCTTCAGGGCAATGGCGGCCAGGGTGCGCAGAGCTCCCACGCCCAGATCGACCGGAATCAGCCGCTGGATTAAATCGTGAAAGGTTTCGCGCAGCTGGAGACAATAGCCGTTCGGGGTTTCTACCACTTCCAGAGCGCTGTCGCGGTGGGCATAGTCAGCCATCAGCTCTAGCAGCCCTTCTTCGATGGCTTCGCGGTCACAGTTGGCATATTCGGCGATTTTGGCGACCGTGAGGGGCTGGGCCTTTAGGTAGAGAATTGCCTCAATTTTGCTGGCTATGCTAGACATGGCAGGTTGGGGAAACGGGACGGGAGCGCGGATCGGGATAGAGGATTAACAAAGAATTAGAAGTGAATTAGAAGTTGTACGGATCAGCAGAATTTTGCCAGATCTCTAAACTAGGGGTGCCCCGACCTGGGGGATGCCCCGACCTGGGGACGGACTCGAAGCGCAGGTCGATGGATTGGAACAGCTATCGGAGCGACCAAAGTGACAGAGAGTATAGCCGACTTTCGCTAGGGCGTGTGATCAATTCAGTCAGCAACCTTGAGGACTCAGCAGAACCACGCCCGTCTTAATCAACCAAGCTAGGGGCTGAACCCCTTGTGCTGATTGCGCTCAGCAGATAATTGATCACAGCCCCCTAGACCTGGGCTAACTCCACCTTAACTTGGGCCAATTCTGTCCTAATTCTCAGACTAGTCTCATTTTCCTCGATCAAAATGAGAGCCACAGCCGCAGACAGAACCCCGCGATCCCCATTCGATCCCCGGCTGGCGATTAGCTGGGCCGATTTCAGGAAACCTTGACTCTGAAGCCGATCCAGTTGGGCAAATCTCTGCTGAATTTCTATCCAAAAAGGTGCTACGGCGTTCGAAAATCTCGCTATAATTGCAGTCAATCAATTCTGAATTTAAGTAACAAAACTTAAAATAATTATTACTTTTGCTAAAGGATTAGGGCTATGACCTCCCCCGCCGTTCAACTCAAGCTAATTCGCTTCCTCCAAGAAGAGCTATCTGTGCCCGCTTCGGCAATCGCGATGGCGCTCCGACAGCACGAGTCCGATTCAGGCTGGCTGCCAATCATTCTCTGGCAGTATGGCCTGATCACTCTGCAACAGCTCAACCAGGTGTTTGAGTGGATGGAGACGGCCTGAAGCAAAAGCGGCCCCCGCGCAATCGGATCAATTTTTTCGGATCAATTCTGGCGTGCCTCTGGCTGAAACACAACTCTCGGTTTGATTAGCGATGGCCAACTTCTGAACGGCGGAGTCTTGGCTGAAGCTAACAGAGCAGAGCGGACAGCAGAGGCCGCCTTTGGTTTAAAGGCTAATGTTTTGGCCGATGATTCAAAGACCGATCCAGTCGCGTTCGGTTTCGCGGCCAAGGGAGGATAACAGAACTTTTGTTTCTAAATATCTTCTTTTGGGATAGGTCCTTTAACCCAGCGTTTCATTTTAGGATCAACGAAAAGCAAAGACTGTGGCCTGGATCGGGCACCAGGTTAACAGCGCCTGCTGTCCCTGGCCCGGCCCTGATCCGGTGGATATCGAGTTTCTCTAGAGGCTGTGACTCTCGCAAGCTGTGACTCTCAGAAACCGTGACTCCTGAAAGCCGCGACGCCCCAGAAACCCGAATTCTTCAGATAGGGTGACGCTCTGACCATCGCGACTTTCTGAACCGCGACTTTCTGAATAGGATGGCCCTGTGGCTGCCCTAACGGCAAGCGTTCACCTTCCCGACTTGGGCTGAAAACAGCGCGGGGCCGCAGTTCCATTTGAGCCAGCTGTGACTTCAGGGTCGCTTGCTTACCGCACTGACCTAATCCGTTGACGCATCGCTACCTAATAAGAACCCTATGGCAATTAAAGATCAACCCCAGACCCCCCGGTCGCGGCAGTTTGGCAACATCCTGCTGCTAATCTCCGGTCTGCTGCTGTTAGCCAACATCTTTTTCCCGGCTCTGCTGGGCAACCAGATTCCTCGTGTACCCTACAGCCTGTTTATCCATCAGGTGCAGGACATGGAAGTCGAGCGGGTTTCGGTGGGACAAAACGAAATTCGCTATCAGCTCAAACCCGTTGAAGGCGAGACGCCCCAGGTTCTGGCCACGACCCCAATTTTTGATTTGGAGCTGCCCAAACTGCTGGAAGAAAAGGGCGTTGAGTTTGCCGCTGCTCCGCCTGCCAAAAACCGCTGGATTGGCAGCCTGTTGGGCTGGGTGGTGCCGCCGCTGATTTTTGTGGCGATCTGGCAGTTCTTTATCAACCGCAGCGGTGGCCCTCAGGGGGCGCTGTCAATCGGCAAGAGCAAGGCCAAGGTCTATGTCGAGAGCGACTCGGGCAAGGTGACGTTTGCCGACGTGGCGGGCGTGGAAGAGGCCAAAACCGAGCTGGTGGAAATTGTGGATTTCCTTAAAAGCCCCCAGCGCTTTACCCAGATTGGAGCCCGGATTCCTCGGGGCGTGCTCTTGGTTGGCCCGCCTGGAACCGGTAAAACTCTACTGGCGCGAGCCGTGGCGGGCGAGGCGGGGGTGCCCTTCTTCAGCATTTCCGGCTCCGAGTTTGTCGAGCTGTTTGTCGGGGTGGGGTCTTCCCGCGTCCGCGACCTGTTTGAGCAGGCCAAAAAGCAGGCTCCCTGCATTATCTTCATCGACGAGCTGGATGCAATCGGCAAGTCGCGTGCCAGCAGCGGCTTCTATGGCGGCAACGACGAGCGCGAGCAGACCCTGAACCAGCTCCTGACCGAAATGGACGGGTTTGGCGCAGGCGACCAGACGGTGATTGTGCTGGCGGCCACCAACCGGCCCGAAAGCCTTGACCCGGCCCTGCTGCGGCCCGGACGGTTTGACCGCCAAGTGCTAGTGGATCGGCCCGACCTGAGCGGCAGGCTGGCGATCCTGGAGGTCCATGCCAAGGCCGTGAAGCTAGGCGAAGATGTCGATCTAAAGGCAACTGCCACCCGCACCCCCGGATTTGCCGGAGCTGATCTGGCCAACCTGGTGAACGAAGCCGCCCTGCTGGCCGCCCGCAACAACCGCCAAACCGTGGCCCAGGCGGATTTTAGCGAGGCAATCGAGCGCGTTGTGGCCGGGTTGGAGAAAAAGAGCCGCGTCCTGAACGAGAAAGAAAAGAAAATTGTCGCCTACCACGAAGTCGGCCATGCCCTGGTCGGGGCGGTGATGCCAGGCGGCAGTCGGGTCGAAAAAATCTCGATTGTGCCTCGGGGCATGGCGGCCCTGGGCTACACGCTCCAGCTGCCGACCGAAGACCGCTTCCTGCTGAGCGAAACGGAACTCCAGGGCCAGATCGCAACGCTCTTGGGCGGGCGCTCTGCCGAGGAAATCGTGTTTGGCAGCATCACGACCGGTGCCTCCAACGACTTGCAGCGGGCCACGGATCTGGCCGAACGCATGGTCACAACCTACGGCATGAGCAAGGTGCTGGGACCGCTGGCCTACCAGCAGGGGCAGCAGAACAACTTCCTGGGCGGCGAAGGCATGAACCCGCGCCGCATGGTCAGCCCCCAGACGGCTGAGGCCATCGACCAGGAGGTGAAAGGCATCGTGGAAACCGCCCACCAGCAGGCGCTCGACATCCTCAACAGCAACCGTGACTTGCTGGAAACCCTGGCGGGCAAGCTGCTGGATGTGGAGGTGATCGAAGGCGAAGCTCTGCATAATCTGCTGGGTCAGGTGAAGCCGCTGGCCTCCGACTCGTCATCTGCGCCCGAACCGGCTGGCGTGGTGTAGCGCTATCGCCTCCAGACTGTCTCTAAATCCCCCTGCTAGACGCCTGGGCTACATTGGCTAAAAGTGGGGGGATTTTTGGTGCCAAGCATCGCATTCAGGCGCAGTTTTTGCTCGACTCGCAGCTTTGCCGGTCTGAGTCGCCGAATGATCCTGCCCTAGTCGAGATAGGGCGTGACATCAAAGCAGCGGACTTTGCCGTTCTTAAAGAGTCGTAGTTTGAACGCTGCTAACGGTTGAACTCGCATGACTTTGGGCGACATGGCTGAACTTTAGTAGTGATATCGCAGTTGAACGAGCAAAACTGCATCCGCTTCGACTTTGTAAACGATGCGGTGTTCATCGGTGATGCGGCGTAACCAGTAGCCCGACAGCTCGGCCTGCTTGCCTGACAGAAATGGCTGAAAAGCGCCCTAGAGAAGGATTCGCTCTAAAAGGCAGAGTGACATGAGAAGCTAAAGTTATCACACAACAGCTATAGCTCATGTCAAACTCTACCCTCCTCTATGGTCAACTG
>JBJTUI010000153.1:0-4845 GCA_046080625.1 Elainella sp.
CTGGCGAACCCTACCGGATGGCCGGAACGGTGTTGGATATCAGCGATCGCAAACAGGTCGAGCTGGCCCTCCAGGAAAGCGAAGAGCACTATCGCTTTCTGGTCGAGCACACCAGCGATATGGTGTTTCGGATTGGCCTGCGCCAGCCCTTACCTCTGGATTTACCGCTTGAGCGAGCGGTGGATTGGATTTTTCGCGAAGCCTATATTCTGGCGGTCAACGAGGGCTTTCTCCGGGCCTACGGCTACGAGCAGGCTGCTGAATTGGTGGGAAAACCCATGACGGTGGTGGTGCCCCGCACGCCCGAAAATGAGGTCATGGAGCGGGCCTTAGTGACCAACGGCCATTCGATTGTGGAGGCCCGCACCGAAGAACTGGATCGGCAGGGTCGGCGCAAGGTGATGCTCAACTCAATTGTCGGGCGTATCCAGGATGGATATGTCTATGATTACATTGGAACCGCCAAGGATATTACTGAACGAGTCCTGGCTGAGGAAGCCCTGGCGGCTGAAGAACAGCGCTACCGCTATATTTTCGAATCGGTGGGGGTGGCGATCTGGGAGGCGGATTTCTCGGAGGTGAAAGCGGCAATTGAGCGGCTGCGGGCCTCGGGCCTGCCCGATTTGGGCCAGTATTTTGCCGCCCATCCCGATTTTGGGCAGTGGGCCGCTGCGGTCATTACTATCCTCGATGTCAATCACCTGACACTGAAGCTGACGGGCGCAGCCGACAAACAGCAGCTGCTCTCTCGCCTGAACGAGATCTACCTGCCCGAGACGTTCCAGGCCGTTGTCGAACAGCTGTTGGCGATCGCAGCGGGTGAAACCTTTGTCCAGACCGAGACGGTGATCAAAACTCTGACCGGGCAGCAGCGCTACGTGCTCGTGACTACGACCTTTCCTCCGGTCGATCAGCCCTATGACCACGTTCTCGTCACCTGGACCGACATCAGCGACCGCAAACAGGCGGAAATCGTCCTGCGCGACCAGGAGCAGCGGCTCCAGCAGCTGAGTGATTCGATGCCCCAGTTTGTCTGGATGAGCAACGCCCAGGGCGAGCTAGACTACGTGAACCGCCAGTGGCTAGACTATTCTGGCCTGACGCTGAAGCAAAGCCGCGATCCGGCCCTGGCAGCGGCCTGTCACCACCCGGACGAGGTGCAGCAGGTGCAGGAGCAATGGGCCAAAGCCAAGCAAACCCAGCAGATCTACGAGCAGGAAATGCGGCTGCGGTGCGCCTCCGACGGAACCTACCGCTGGTTTCTGGTGCGGGGTGTGCCGATCCTGGATGCCCAGGGCCAAGTGCAGCGCTGGTATGGCACCTCAACCGACATCCACGACCGCAAGCTGGCCGAACTGAATACCCAGTTTCTCAACGACCTGGATTTGCAGCTGCGCCAGCTCTCGGACCCGGAGGCGATGATCTGGAGGGCGGTCAGCCGCCTGGGGGAACAGCTCCAGGTCGATCGCTGTTTGTGGCACGAGATTGACTGGCCCCAGCAATCTGCCATTGTGGCTCGCCACTGGCGTCGGGACGACGTTTCCGACCTGACGGGAACCTATGCCCTGGCCGACCTGTTCACCCCCGCCCAGATTGCCCGGTTCGCCGCTGGCCAAACCCTGGCGGTCGCCGATCTCACGACCCATCCCGATACGGCGGCCTATGTCAACCACTACCCGCCCGATACGGCTGCCCTGATCGGCGTTCCCTGTATTCAGTCTGGGACCTGGATCGCGGCCCTGTCGGTCACGACCAGAACGCCCCGCCCCTGGCGCGAGGATGAAGTGGCGCTGCTGCAAACTGCGGTGGTCCGCCTCTGGCCCCTGATTCAACAGACCAAGGCTGCCCAGGCTGTGCGGGAAAGCGAGCTGCGGTTTCGCACTCTGGCCGACAACATTGCCCAGCTGGCCTGGATCGCCGACGAGAACGGCTCTGTTTTCTGGTATAACCAGCGCTGGTTTGACTACACGGGCACGACCCTGGAGCAGGTTCAGGACTGGGGCTGGCAGCAGGTGCATCACCCGGAGCATCTGGAGCGCGTCGTGGCCCGCCTGCGTCACTGCTTCACCACGGGCGAAATCTGGGAGGATACGTTTCCCCTGCGGGGGCAGGACGGCCAATACCGCTGGTTTCTCTCGCGAGCTGTGCCAATTCGCAACGAGCAGGGCCAGGTCTGGCGCTGGTTTGGCACCAATACCGACATCACCGAGCGCCAGCAGGCGGCAGCCGATTTGCAGGAGCGCAACAGCCACATCCAGCTGCTGTACGAAATGACCCGCGATCTGCTCTCGACCGAGCAGCCCCTCACCCTGGTAGACAGCGTTTTTGCCAAACTCAAATCCTTGATTGGCCTGGATGTCTATTTCAACTACATGCTGGAACAGGAGCGGCTGCGGCTGGGCTTTTTTGGCGGTATTTCTGACGAGACGGCCCGTCAGGTTGAGTGGCTGGAGCTGGGTAAGGCGATTTGCGGCACGGTGGCCCTCCAGCAGCGCCAGATCGTGCAGTTCGATCTCCAGTCCTCCACCGACCCCAAAACGGAGCTGGTACGCTCTTTGGGGCTCACGGCCTATGCCTGCCAGCCCTTGGTCGCCCAGGGCAAGCTGTTTGGCACCCTGGGGTTTGGCAGCCGCAGCCGCGACCAGTTCACGGTTGCTGAAACCAAGCTGTTTCAAGCGATTTGCGATCAGATTGCGATTGCGCTGGAGCGGGCCGAACTGATGACTTCTCTCCAGCACCAGACGACGGAGCTGATCCAGGCCAACCATCTGAAGGACGAATTCCTGGCGGCCCTGTCCCACGAGCTGCGCACGCCGCTGAATCCAATCCTGGGCTGGACTAAGCTGATGCAGGCCCAACAGCTCAGTGCTGCTAAAACGACCGAAGCCCTGGCCGCCATTGAGCGCAACGCCAAACAGCAGATCTCCCTGGTCAACGATCTGCTGGATCTGTCCAATCTGATTCAGGGCAACCTCAACCTCGATCTACAGCCCGTTGACATCCTGGAACCGCTGCATCTGGCGATGGCGGCGATCCAGCCTGCGGCTCAGGCCAAAGCCATAGGCATCACCCTGTTGCCCATTCGCCTATCCTCGTCGGCAACGCCGCTTGTCCTGGGCGATCAGAACCGCCTGCGCCAGGTTTTCTGGAACCTGCTGTCGAATGCGGTTAAGTTTACACCAGAGGGCGGAAGAATCGAACTGGAAATCGCTAACATACTGTCTGAGAACGGTAGTAGCTATGTTCAGATTCGTATCTCTGACAACGGTATTGGAATTTCCCCTGAGTTTTTACCCTACGTATTCGATCGATTCCGTCAGGCAGACGGCAGCTCAACGCGCCAATATGGCGGCCTAGGGCTGGGATTATCGCTTGTGCGGCATCTGGTTGAACTCCAGGGCGGCACCGTCACAGCAGCCAGCCCAGGATTGGGCCAGGGCACGAGCTTTACCGTTCGGCTGCCCCATTTGCAGGCCGGGGCTCTAGGGCGGGACGCCGACAAGCCTATAGCCCAATCAACCGCCCTGGGGCTGAACGGCGCGCAGATTCTGCTCGTGGACGATGACGCAGACAATTTAGACCTGCTGCGCTTCCTGCTCCAGCAAAACGGAGCCGTGGTCACGGCCCTGACTTCGCCAATTGAGGCGCTCCAGCTCGTATCCGAGTCGTTTCCCCAGCTGATCATCAGCGACATCGGTATGCCGGAGATGACTGGCTATGAATTTATCCGGCAGGTCCAGGCTTCACGACCCGAGCGGCCCATTCCGGCCCTTGCCTTCACCGCCTTTGCCAGCCGCGAGGATCAGTTAGCTTCCCTGACCGCCGGGTTCCAGGCTTACATTCCTAAACCGGTGGACCCGCTCCAGTTCCTGGCTGTAGTCAGACAGCTCGTTACCAGTTGATAAGTCAGTTGACAAAGCCGTGAGACGACTTCAGGGCGCTGCTCCACCACTTCAGAGCGCTACTGCTTCAGCCTACCGCTTCAGTGTTCTAAAGATTGCTCAAGGCTAGAGTTTTCTGTCTTTAGGTTGAGAACCTATTGCTTAATTTTCCTAATAAGACCTATGATATTTCCCTAGTGAGCGGTCATCAATCCGCCAACCTCTCTGCCTAGCGGATAGCAGTAGCCGGTTCCGCCGATTAATTTCTGCCGATCAATTCTTGCCGATCACGTCCCGCTGCCCAGGCTGCGAATGGAGTGACGCAAGCTGAGGACAGCTGGCGCTCAGAGCACCCCGATCAGCCACAATCTCACTTAATTGTTAAATTACTTAATAGTTATTAAATGTTCTTATTGTGATTAGGCGATTTCATCCGTGATAGGATTTCGGTTGAATTATTTGAGAATTACTTGCAACAACACTCGCTTACTGCAAATTTGTAGATAGCAGGGCTTGCAAAGACTCTAGCGGAGGACGTTTGAATTTATGCTGGCACCTTTTCTAATCATGTTTCGCGAGGGCGTGGAGGCGGCGCTGATTGTCGGCATCATCGCCAGCTATTTGCGCCAAACCGGACGCAGCCATTTGATGAAGGGGATCTGGATCGGGATTATCCTGGCTACCCTGATCTGTCTGGGGGTGGCGCTGGTGCTTCAGGCCGCGACGGGCGACTTTCCCCAGCAGGAACAGGAGCTGTTTGCCGGGATCATCGCCATCGTAGCGGTAGTTGTCCTCACCTGGATGGTGTTCTGGATGAAGCGGGCGGGCCGCTCGATCAAGGGCGAACTGCATTCCCACATTGAGTCGGCAATTCGCTCAAACGACAAATGGGGGCTGGCGCTGGTGGGTATGGCCTTTTTTGCCGTGGCCCGAGAAGGGCTGGAAACGGTTGTGTTTTTGCTCG
>JBJTUI010000154.1:0-9338 GCA_046080625.1 Elainella sp.
TGGTTTCAGAGTTAATCACCAGCACTCTTTTCTCTGGTGCCTGGTAGGAGAGTAGCCCAAGCAGGTCTTTACTCACAGTTTTACTGTCAGTAGCTACAAACACAAGTTTCCCGTGTGGTAGGTTCTCAACCTCTTCCAGTAATGCCCCTGTGATAGCAGTTCGGTCAGGTGAATCAAAAAATGTCACCTGGTAGCCAACATTAAGGTAGGAGTTCCTAATGAGAAATACCTCATCTTCACCTCGCAGCTCTTTTAGGTAGCTGATTGTAGCGTTATCTAAATCAGCGTCAGCTACAATCACCCGTTTGGCAGCTTTCACCAGTTCTGTGAACCGATTAAGCAGTGCTTGACGTTTACCGCCGCGACTGCACGTTGATGAGGTCAGAAGATGACGTATCACCTGCACCACTTCATCGACGATTAGATCACACCCGGTAAAAGCTGCTGGATCAATGGCAAGCAGGCTATCGACACAAAAACCGACTCGAAGCGTGTAGCCGGTGCCAGTGATAAACTCGCCCTTCACCCGGTCGATATCACTTCGCCAGTCAAGCCCCAGGCGTGAGCAGATATTTCGCCCAAGGGCTATCCGGTGAGTAGCAACCAGCGCCTTCTCTGCTTCAGCGGTAGCTCTAGCTAGAAACTTAGTTTTCCCTGTCCCCTTACCAGAAGAGATAGCAATGATCCCTTCCTCTGGGATCTCTGGGTTCTCAAGTGAGAGGTCTACTGTGTGAAGCCGTAGGTGAGCAGGCAGTGTGAGTGCTCGTTTGAGTTGCGCTTCAATCTGCCAGTGAATGAGAAGAGTTGCATCTTGGAGTGCAATATCAAACAGGGAAGGGTTACGGACTAGCAGATCGTCTGCCCCTTTCCCGTCGGCAGCACTCCAGCGAATAATTTTAACTTGAGCCGGGAGAAGAGCGCCAAACCTAGCTGTAGCTACTGCAACTTTACGTCTTGTCTCTGGTTTCTCATCCTGGTCAAACGCAATATAATGCGCTCGGTCTGCGGCAAAAGGTAGCACACCAGCGGATAACTCACGAGTGGAATCAAGCAGGCGTCTATAGCCAGAGTTAACTCCATAAAGGGCAATTGCTACATAGCCTTGTGAGAGAAGAGAGAGCGCTTTTTTAGCGCCTTCAGTCCAGATGATAGGAATCTCTGATTCAACAAGCCATTGCCAAAATGAACCAGATTTAGGCACAACTACCCCGTAGCGAGCGCTAATTAGTTCTCTAATATCCTCTGGCACTGCTGGCAGGAATACGGCTCCACTTGCTCCAACAGGCGTCTCATACTTAATCGATTTCCCTTTGGTGCGGTCTTCCCTGGGGCTACCTAATTTCACCTGAAAACACGAGCCGTCTTCGTTTCTGATGATGGCTGCCTGCTGGGTCTCTCGTGCCCGGTGCCCGAACCTGGTCACTCGCCAGTTCAGCGCCTCGTGAATTGGGTAGCTGACTTCACCTCCTGGGAGAACAGTAGTATCAGCTACTAGCTCGATGTTTGCCTCATAAAGCGATCGGGCAATTCCAGAGCCAGCGGTAAACTCATGTTCAAAGCTCATGATTTACCCCCTACTTTGGGGAGGTACCCTTTACGAGGTCTCCAACCGCAGGTCGTGCAATAGTTCGCGTCAAGCCCTGGGATTTTGGCAACCTCACCACAGACCGAACAGGTAGCCTCAGTTGTTGGTATTGGTAGCTTAGATAAGATATTCTGATTGATTTTTGGCTCAGAAACTGGCAACTCTAGGGTTGCCGGAGCCTCTTTTTTCCGGCGTGGCATGATGGCAAAAACCTCTAAATCAGTGTGTAGAGCTGATTTCAGAGAGTTTGCAGATGTACGGGTTTTGCAAATGCCCAATTTGTTGCGCCAAAACGCAACCATTAGATACAATGAAAACACGCACGTAAAACGTGGGGGTCAAACCATATCACAGCTCGCCAAAGCCTGGTTTTTCCCTTGTGAAGTGCAAACTCTAAGAAAAAAATGTTATGCACCCCAGCAGTTTCCCGACTGATGGGGTTTTAACTTTCTCCTTTAGCCATAGGCAGACACCCAAAAATAATTCTGATCATAGTCTAGATCTGGGGAGAGAGGATCAAAGCAGCGCTGATTTTCTCTGATAGAAGATGTAGCGCCCGGTCTTCGGCATGTGCCGCAGCAGCTCTGGCTGATTCAGCAAGGATTGTGTCAGTGTTAGGCAAAAGCTTATAGGCAGAGCCTAGATAGCCGAGAGCCTTACAGAAGTTGTTAGACAGGTTTGCTGCTGCAATGCGGCGCACGGCATCAAAGTTTCGTGCCTCAAAAGCAGCTAACACCTCTTTTTCTGCCTTAGTTGTCGGGGTGCCTAGCACATCCAAAATAGCCTCCACTACGGAAGCAACTTGAGTTTCAGTGACGTTTGGTGCTGTAGCTACAGTCATAAGGTTCTCCTAGTTTTAGCGATACCTACATACTTGGTCTCGGTCGATCTGGGTCTGGTAGGCGTCAGCCCAATTGTCAGTTAAGTGTGAGACTACAATCCGGCTTACAAGCTGGCTCATCGCTCCGCCGTCAACAATCCTAGCTACCCGAAGCAGCACAAAGTAGTAGGAAGAGAGAGAGATTGTATTGTAGTGTCGCCTAAGATTTGTATCCTCCGGCAGTGGGTCAATTGAATCAATCGGTGAGACTCCAAACCCAGGACGCCCCAGCCGGTAGCGAGGAAGATCTTTTTCCCCCTGGTCTCGCAGGATGGTGAAATGTTGCTCTTGTGAAATCCCTCGGTGCTCGGCATCAAGTATCCCAGCATCAGCGTAGTAGTCTCGATACCTCCTAAAAAACCCGTGGATAAACTGTTTTAGGATAGTGCTCTTGTTCCAGCCAAGCTCAGAGCAGGCAAGGTTTATCCTCTCCCAGTCTGAGTCAGTAGCCAAAATGTAGTTGATCCTAAGTTCTCGCTGCATAGCTGGACTAACACCACACAATCCAGCTCCTATTCTCCCAGAGAGAGGGAACAGACAGCCATAGTTAGAAATATTTTTTCTTACGCAGAACTTTCCGTTCAGAGTGATGTTAGCATATTTCTAACGGAAACCTAGCGGAAAGCGAGTCTACTTGTTTAGCTTCTTGACCCATCTGGCAAGGTCTGTTTTTCTGATTGCCAGCAGGCGAGAAACCTCTTTTAGAACCTCATCGCTTGGGGTCTCACCCCTCATTAGTAAGAGTATGAATTCTTGCACTACGGCAAGCTGGGAGTCTTCCCCTGCCTCTTCCCTGTCAAGCGCCTCAGTAAGAAGTAGCATCACTTGCTTGGAACGGGTCAGCATTTGCCATGCTGAATCGGTTCGCAACCCGTCAAGCCGCTCCACGATCGGAGTGAGATTGATGGTAGTGCGATCAGTGTCTGATCGTTGTGGTTTCTGTTCGGGGGTTTTCCTTGCCATGACAGGATTCTACCATTTTTCGCACTCAAGGTATATAAAATTTCGTGGTATTTGTGAGATTTGTGGTATCGTTGTCTCAACGGAAAGTTAACGGAATTTCAACAGACCTTTAGCTTTCCGCTGTCGTTCCGCTAACAGAGGAAAAATGAAAAGAACTATTACTGCTGTTATTGCTGCTATTGCTGCTGGCTTGGTTGTAGGGTGTAGCCACAGCAAGGAGCCGCCCAAAACCCACTATTTCGCCTTTCAAGTTGGAGATGAATCTCAAGCATTGCTTGGAAAAGATGTGCTGCATGAGGTTGATAGGCGTGGGTCATCGAGGGACACCCTGGTAGTTGATGTGATGATAGGGCAGTCGCTTCAGAACTTCTACTCTGATGCAGAGCGCCCTGTTGGAATTAGAGAGATCTCAGAGAGCCTAAAGCCTGATCCTGCCTCTAGTGCTGTCCTAGTGCCTGATGCGTTAGCTCGTGTCTCAGGCTTAGCGCAGATGAACCAAGGGAAACAAGAGGTTGTCGGCTACATTGTGACCCCTGGCACCTGTGACCCGGTGGTGCTAGCTCGCCTAGCAGGTGAAGCGATTAAACTTCCACAATCTGCCTCAGTTCAGCTTCTAGGTGTCGCTCCAGAGAACAGGCTCTGCATGAGTCAAGTCTTTCAAGCAAATCAGCGGATCAAGATCTCTTCAACTGAAGAGGAATGGCTTCGCGCTATTCACAACTCACTCTGATTTTAAGCTTGCATCCACCATACCCTAACCAAAAACGATGCCAGATAGAATATTTGATATTACGGTCAGGTTGGAAGTTTTCAGTGAGGTGCTAGAACGCTTTGCCCCTCACCTAGATGAGCAGTACCAGTGGCTACATACCCTTCGAGAAGTCGAACGCGATGAGAGGCTAAAACTTGCCGAACTACTCGACCTTCAGCCGAGTGTAACTAGAAACCAGAAGCTTAGACCTATAAAACAGTCTTCTCTGACGGTAAGCCTAATTGCAGCAGGGTTGTCCTTCCTTCAATTTCTCTCAATCACTGAGATTTTAGGTGTTTCTATCCAGTCCCCTGCTGCTGAAGACACTCCGATGTTTGTGCTTGCAGCAGTAGCAGGGCTTGCGCTCACCTTTGGGACTAAAGAGCTGCTTACCCGTCTGGTGAAGGTTGAATTTCGTAATGGGAGGCAGCATGAGGAGTTCTACAAGAGCTTTATGCGAGGGGATACTTTGAGTTACCTCTCACTTGCTCTGGTGGTGATCGAAACTGCCTTTGCTGCTCCAGGGCTTCTGGCTCTGCTGCCCCCTCGGATGGCTGATTCTACCATCTCTCAACTAGGTGCTTGGCTTGCTGCAAGCCTTGCAGCGCTAGTTAACATCGGTCTTGCCTGGGCAGTAGCAATCTCTGAGATTGATGCAGAAACTAGGTTTTTTAAGGCTTCTGAAATAAATGCCACTGATGTACCAGATCTGCCGGTGACAGAAAAAGATTTGCTCTACCAAATTAAAGAGCAGAAGCGGATTGTAGATTCAGCTACACGGCGCTATGAAGTCGTCTACAAAAGGTTAAAGCGCCAACTTCATCGGCTGTTTCGCTCGAAAGCAGTTCAAGCTTATTTGAAAGACCGAAAATCTGCTAACTCTAACGGGTCTTCTTCGCACGTTCGCCACACAACCCACGTAAATTAACGTGGTAGTTGTGGTAACGTGAAGTTAACGGAAGTCCAGCAGAAACCAAACAGTCAGTTAGTTTTCCGTTATGCCTATGACGCCTACAACCTTGGTTTATTCGTTTTCAGATGTGGCTCAAATTGTCTCAGTTGTCAGATCGCTTGATGAAAAGCGATTTTATGACTGGTATAAAGCCTGTCTCTTTACAGAGCTAAAACCGCTCTACTCGCAACGTGATCTCAAAAGAATTCTGTTTGTAGCAGCTTATCTGAATGTCAAAAAGAGCTTTCCTAAAGCTAAAGCTGCACTCATCAGAGATATCGAGCAAAACCCTTTACTGTACGAGGACACAACGAATGTCGAAGAATTCATCAAACGGAACCCAACAGTCTACCTCGGAGCCTGTCGTAACCAATCTCACCCCAGAAGAATTAACAGCAGCCGCGCAGAACAACGGCTCAAACGGATCGAGCCGCTCGTCCAAGGGGTCAGCGCGTAGGGGCGCAAAACCAGGGGCTGGCGCTGGTGGAACTCCTGATGAGAATGGAGCTGCTGCCGATGTTGCAGCGCTTGCTCAGTTTCAGATTGATTCTGCTGATCAGGCTTTAGGTGGAATGGTTGAAACTTTGGCTGCTGCTGCTGAGTTTCAAGGTGCTGAGATTGCAGCCTTGGTTCTGGGATATCCCAAGACAGTCTTGGCTGTCGCAGCCTCTGAAATTCTTGGAAAATTACACACTCAGGGGAGCAGCGAGAGCCTGGGAAAGCCCCAGGGCCAGCAGCAGTTAGCTTCTACATTACGATTGCCACAGTCCCGCCTGGGTCGGATTCAGCAGCTTCAACAACGGCAACCGTTGCCTCAGCAGCTCAAAGCAGCAGCGCTACTGGAGGAGGGCGAGTAATGGACTATCTCAAGCTAAACCTCAAACTGGTATTGCTTGCAGTTGGAGCAAGTAGCGTACTGCTCATGTTTGCAGGGTTGTTCATGCGCCAAGCTCCATCGGCATCAACTGAGCCTCCTGAGATAATCGCTGCTGAAGCTGACAGGCTTCTAAAGCAAGCACAAAAAGATGTGCTCACCGAGGGCACTGCCTGCTACCAGCAGCCGATCTCTTGCTCTATTGCCTCCTACAAACGTGACGCCCGACTGAGGCTTGAAGCAATCGAAAAGATTGAGTCACAGGGAGGTGTTTGAAAAAATGGTCATCTACCTTGCAGTATTGCTACTGGTATCAGGCTACGTCTGGCTTGGCGTAACGCTTTACACTCTGGGGCTGCTCACTCAAGCCATGACACTTTTAGCTATTGGCTTTGCGGTCTTCTTTCCCTTTTTCCTAGCCTCAGAGCGCCACTACCCCGAACGGTACTCCTGTTTTTATGTCGTGGGTGTCAATTTCCTGCCAGCTCTGTCATGTTTTTTCCTGTTTCCGGTTGGAGTTCTGATTGTCACACTGTCAAGCCTCGTCATTAAAAGAGGTAAACCCTATGTTTAATCAAGAAAAACGAGGTGTGCTGGTGCGAGTAGAACAACCTAAACCAGACCCAGCACCAGAGCAGGAAGAAGTATCGGCTAAAAACCGGCTGGGGCTACTTTGGGCAAAGCTTGTCTTCTATGACCGAGTTGTGAGGGATTGGGAGACTAAATCCCCCAGAGGGCGACTCTACATCAAGCTGCTAAACGTTGTGTTTATTGGGTTTCCTCTGGTGCTAACCATCGCTGTTTTCGCACAGCCCTTTATTGAGCAGCAGCAAGATGTAGATCAGATGAAAGCTCTACTTTTTAAGCAACAGCAAGAAATTGAGCAGCTCAAAAATGGAAAGTAAACCGCCGTCAGAACATCATGTCACGTTACCAGAAGTTCCTAAACTTCCAGTCTCTGGAACTGTTGATTTTGGCACATCATCAGTAGTCTCAACTACTTTGCTCTATGTAGCTGGTGCCACTTTCCTACTACTTGTCATGCTCGCTATGACAATGTGGTACTTCCCTGGAAACGGCGAGAAGGTCAGACGGCAAGCTGAGAAATTAGCGCGTCAGGAGGCTCAAATCACTTCACTTAAAAAAGATGTGGAAGGGTTAATGTTCCAGCTAGAGATAGCTCGGAGAGCTTGCCCGCCAGCACCACAACAGCCGGTTCAGGTTCAATAGAAAAAAGGAGTAACTAACTATGCAAACAGGTACAGCACCCCCCAAAACTAGCACTCGAACTCAGACCCCACCCCCATCACCCCCAAGAACACCGCCTGGAGGAGGAGGTGGAGGTGGTCGCGGTGGTGGTCGTGGCGGCGGAGGTGGTGGAGGTAGACGGCGATATGACCCGTCTTGGGGTGAGTTTAGTAACTATGACAGGTTTACCCAATCTGAGTTTGACCGGCAAAACGAGCTTGGGAAATCAATCCAACGGGGTCAGATACTAACAATCCTCCAGGAGAAAAGCCGGGGTTTTAAGGAAGACCATCGGAAAGAGGAGAACATCACTGATCGGAAAAAGCTTGAAGCTGATAGGGCAGAGGTTGAAATCCAGATTGCTGAAGTCAAACTTCAGCAGGCTCAGTCCATCCTTGGAACTGAGCAGGCAAACCTTACTACTAGAAATCACGAGCGCCAAATGGCGCAAAACAAAGCGCAAGCCTACGGCATCAGAACCGGTATCGAGCAGCGATTGCTCGGTGAAAACCTACGGACGCTCTACCTGCAAGGAACACGGTTACACGCAATGAACAATCACCAGGAGCGGATGAATATGCTAGAAGGCTGGACGGACGGGCGAGGTGGTAACAGCGGTAACGCTGCCGGTGGTTTTGGTAGTCGTGGCGGCGGAGGTGGTGGAGGTGGGGCACCTGTGCCCCGTAACTCACCACCTAGTTTAGGAGGCAGTAGCGCTGGGTCTGGCGCTGGTGGTGGTAGAGCTGCTAATGGTTTCCCGTCAGATGGTGCAATTCCACCGCGTAACGGCTGGCAGCGGTTTAGAAGCCGCTTTAATGGGCTTCGCCCACCAGACGCTAGGAACCGCTAGGTACGTTGTCAGGAAAGGGGGCTGTCAGATTTTCCTCTTTCCTGACTTGATAAATCTCTCACCATCAGTAGGTTACACCTGTCAGGTGAGGGGTTTAGTCAGAATTTACCGGAACTGCCTGACCAACCCAACTAAAAACTATTTCTCGTCACAGTCATGTCAGAAGATCAAGATCGTCAACACAGGCAGCAGGCAAAAGATGCAGCACTCTATGCAATGGAATTTCTTGCCGTTTTGTTTGCTGCTGCAATCGGGATGCAGATCATTCGGTTTATCTTCCCAGATGCAGGGGCTGTGGTTCTGGTGCTTCAGATTGCAGGTGGGGTAATTGTCGGAAGTGCCAAAATTTTCTCTAGTTTTTTCACAGCACCCTTTGAAGTGGTGCTATTTGCTTACGTCATCGGCTCCTGTTTAGGGAGTATACCGCGATGAAAAAACGTGTATACCCTCTTGCACTCCTTCAGCCCTTTTTAGCTGCTGCTACAATCCTTGCACTAACTAGTTTTGTGCTAAAGGGAGCACCTAAAATGCTTCCCCTGTTTATGCAGTTTGTAGGGGTAGGCAGTGCTACAGGGTACGTGCTCCTTGAGCGAAATCGCCGCTGGATTGAAAGCGGCGAGCAGGAGCGTGATGAAATATCACAATCCTGGGATATCTTTGATCAGGCAAAAGAGCAGTTTAAGAGTGAGTGTGAACAGCAGCTTGAAAAGATAGCTAACTGGTCAAAAGAGCAGAATGCTGAGATTGCTGAAGAGTATCAGAAGCTACATGCTGACATTGCAGCAGCTTATGAGAAGTTTGAAGCCGAAAAACAAGATTTTCAAGCGTTCGCGCATAGTGAAGAGCTACGGATTAGAAAGTTTGGGGATGAGATCAACGCTCGTCGAGCAACGCTTGAAATTGAGCTTCAAAAAAGAGAGTCAGACTTTGAAGCAGGGATTCAGGAACGGCGTGAAGCGCTTGGGGAAAAAGAGTATCAGCTAGCTACACTTGAACTAGGGTTATCTGAGCGTAGACAAACGCTAGAGCTTGATTTTGTGCAGAAAGTAGCTGAAGCTAAACAGCGATTCTTAGATCAACGCTCTGGACTACTGGAAGAGATGAAACACGCTCAGGAGCAGTTAGAAGTTGACCGGGAAATCTTAGAAAAGGACTACAACACGAAATCCTTAGAGCTACAAGCCGCTTGGTCAGAGTTTCAAAATGAACAAGTTCTCTGGAACCAGCAGCAGCAG
>JBJTUI010000155.1:0-2797 GCA_046080625.1 Elainella sp.
TCGTCGCAATATCTCCTTGGTAGAGCTTATGGGTCGGGAAGTCTTCTCGTAAAGCTACCCTTGTAAATAACTCGAATGTCATAGCTACTCCTCTTTGTTGGGATACAACGTGATAAACTTCGTTTGCCGAGTTGCGTATTCAGTCAAACAGCTCTTGACCTTTGAGGAATTCCTCAACTGGGACGACGGCTCTGACAGGTCATTTGAGCTGGTCAATGGAACTGCTATGCCCCTCAGCGAACCGAATGCCAAACATGAGGATGTGGTGGATGGACTCTGTCGCCTGCTGAACGACCACTGCCAGACCTACAGCTTGCCCTACCTGCCCCGGCAGAGCAAGCAAGTCAGATTGGTTCCCGCACCCGACGGCAGCGAATCGAGCCGCAAAGCTAATATTGTGGTCTTTGCCCAGGAAGAATGGCAGCGGATGCGCCAGAGCACGGCCTCGGCTGCGGCCTATGTGCCACCGCCGCTGGTAATTGAAGTAGTCAGCACCAACTGGCGAGATGATTACCGCCTCAGGCTAAATGAATATGAAACCCTAGGCATCCTGGAATACTGGATTGTAGATTACGCCGGGTTGGGCGGGGTGCAATACATCGGTACACCTAAACAGCCAACCGTAACAGTTAACCGCCTGATTGATGGAGAATACCACTCCCAGCGCTATCAAGCGGCAGCCGCCATCATCTCGCCCACCTTTCCCCTGCTCGAGCTGACAACGGCCCAAATTATCCAGTTCACCGAAATTTAAAGCACCAGCGCTATGCCGAAGAAATTGCCCAAAGGATTGCATGTGCGATTGGGCACAAGAAGACGGCTAACTTTATTAAGGCCTGTATAACTAGGAACTAGCAGGAATGGGCCTCTAGGCCCACCCATTTCAACGATTTTCGCCAATTCACCCGATTTCTGTTATTCGCATTAAGAAACTCTGTCTCACCCGTCCAGCATATTAGGCTAGTCGGAACGAATGCAGCTGTTCGCCTATGAACATCCATCAAAGCAAGCTCTACGCTTTCTTGACCGAAGTCGGGTTTCCCAATGATCAGATTCGTGCTCTAGACTGTTTTGCCGATCTTCCGCTCGATAGGTTGCCAAAAGACCCACCAGACTGCTTTTACCAAACCGCCGCCAACATTGCCAAAGCCAGCGACCGGCTGTTGTTTCAGCAGCAGCCCCTAGGACAGACTGACCAACCGGTTCGCCACCTGATCAGTGGACAAACGCAGACTATCCCCCTGCCACAAGAAACTATTCCTGCAATCCCAGATTTTATTCAACAAGAGCGCAATGCCCAAGTGGTTTTCCTCTGGTTCTGGCGCTTCTATGCCGAACTCCAGGCTCAGCAGCAGCCCAATAGTCTCCTAGATCCTGCTGACCCCATCCTGCCCGACTGTCCGCGCCACAGCTATGCCAGCACCGTCTCGGCCCTGATTACCGCCATGCCGCCAGAAGCAGAGGCTCCTGAACCCTACCTGCTGCTGTTCACCTTCTCCCCGATTCAGGAATTTATCAAAGCCTCGCGCAAATTCCTCGACTTCTGGGCAGGCTCCTACCTGCTGCACTACCTCAGTGCCGACCTCTGCTGGTACATCGCCCAGCACTACGGCCCCGACATGGTGATTACCCCTTCTCTGTGGAGCCAGGAAATCATTGATGCCCTGATCCTCCAGCAGCACTCTGAATGGGCAAAGAGCTTCCGAGACATCCAGCGGGGCACCACTCCGGTTGAACGGTTTGAGCAAAAGAAATCCTCCAGTCTCAGCACCGCAGGCTTTCCTAATACGATCACCGTTCTAGCCGCCAGCAAAGCCAAAGCTCTAGAGCTAGGCCAAGCGTTAGCCGAGCGGCTGAGGGACTGCTGGCAGGAAATTAGCCAGAACGTCAGGAGGGCCATCAAAGATCAGGTGCGGGCAAAGCTAGAGGATGCCAAAATCTACGCTGATATCGAAGCAGAAATTAACGAGGAGTTTGATTCTGCTGATATCGGCCTCTGCATCCGAGAACTAGAGCAATACAAACAGCACGGCTGTTGGGAATGGAACAGCCTGTGGGATGCCCAAATTGATCACACCTGGGAGCCCTACTATGTGGCCGTACCCCTGGGCCACCCAGATCCCAACCAGCCGCTCCAGATCAAGTGTGACGACTCGGCCTTGGAGGATTGGATCGCCGCTCAGAACGCGATTGTCCAGCCCAGAGTCCCGATTCCTGCCCCCGCCGAACTCGAGGCCTACGAAACGCTGAACGTGGGCACCTGGTGGGGCAACTACCAGAGCCGATTGGGGCAGCTGATCCAGGTAGTCAAAAACACCCGCACCTGGCAGATCGCTGCCGCACCAGGAGAGCGCTCCAGTCTTTCAGGCCAATATAGCGCTGTGCATCCTCGCTTCAATTACGCCAAGTTCCCCAACGGACGCGGTATGACAGCCGCCTCCATGCGGTTGTTCTGGCTGGTGATGAAACATGCCTTTCCCGGCTTGTTCAACGGCACAGAGAAGCTCAACGCCCTTGAGCTGACCAAACGCATGGCTTGGAGGGAAGGCGGCGTCGCCCAGAAACTTGGACTTCCCCTGAAAGATGAAGATTACGAGAATCTGATTCGCTTCCCCAATCTCAGCTCCATTGCTGCCGCCCGGTTTGCCACCGATCGCCCTGCCCAAGTGAGACACTACTGGTCAGTGCTGAACAAGGCCATCCAGCGCGACTTGCCTCGCAAACGGGATGACTTCGGTAGTCTAACAAGACGCCCCTTTCAGGTCAGACAGGCTGATGCCGCCCTCAATCCTGACCA
>JBJTUI010000156.1:0-7700 GCA_046080625.1 Elainella sp.
CGCCGCTATATTCGTGAGCAAGAAGCATCTGACCAAAGTGGACGGTTTTAATTAACCCACAGATACCTTCAGCGAAAGCCATCCGCCCTTGGGGCGGTCACATTCATCAAGCCACCAGCTTCGCTGGGGGTGTCTGACTAGTGTTCTAGCAATCAAAGTTCAATGTAGAGAAGGTGGTAGGGTGAAGCCAATCTAGCTCCCTATCGCCTTTTTTGCGGCCTGTTTGGGCCAGCCCCTTTTCTCACCTATGGACATCACCCCCGAAACCAAACGCCTGATTGAGCAGGTGCAACAGCTCAAACCGAACTACACTGACGCCGCCTCGCAGCTGTTTCTAGATTTTTACTGCCAGTGTAGAGAGGGTTGTGACTACCTGTTCCCCCCCGAAGTGCGGACGACGGTCCGGCTGTTAGACATTTTGCAGTGGTTCCTGGACTGCGCCGAGAAAGGCGGCCCCACCCAGCTCGTGCGGCTGATGTGGAAAGACGTGGAGGGGCCAACCCTGGGCGACTATTTGCAGGACGAGAAGATTGAACGCGGCCTGAATACGGCCTTCAGCACCCATCTGACCCAGGAGCTAGCGGCCTGGGACCGGATCATGCTGCCTAGCGGCAACGCTCATCTGCTGTTGAAGGACGTGCTGCAAGCTTTGCATCAAGTGGAGCAGGCCCAGCGGCGCGATCCTGTGTTTGAGCGCTAGCCCACGGTAGGCGAAACCTGGTTGAGGCTGGTCTGCGGCTCTATGCAAGGGGGACCCTGACAGGGCTGCACCTCTACAATCAGGTGGGCCAGTTCGGGCATGCCAGGCAGGGCTTTGTAGTGGGCCGGAGCCTGGGGGTAATGGGTCACGAGAGACACCGTGGCCGCCAGATGCTCAGACCCCAGCGACCAGACATGCAGATCGGTGATTCGATTATCGGCATCGGACTCAATCGCCGCCCGAATCGCCGCCTGCACCAAGGGCGGAGCCGCCCCGTCCAGTAAGATGGCGCTGGTGTCCTGGACCAGACCGTAGGCCCAGCGGGTGATCACCACGGCCCCAACCATGCCCATAATCGGGTCCATCCAGTTCCAGCCCAAAAACTTGCCCGTCAGCAGGGCCATAATCGCAAACACCGAAGTCAGGGCGTCAGCCAAAACGTGGAAATAGGCCGCCCGCAGGTTGTGATCCTGATGGCCGGGGGATTTTGCCTCCAGCGCATCGGGGTGATGCAGTTCAGAATGGCGATGAGATGCCTGAGACTGTTCGTGCGGGTGATGCGCCTGTGGGTGATGAGGGTGATGTTCATGACCGTGATGCTCGGGATGCTGGTGGCTTTGCTCGTGCTCATGATCATGAGCATGACTGTGCCCTTGACTGTGCCCGTGACTGTGGCCATGATCATGACCATGGTGCTTGTGCAACATAATGCCGCTAATCAGGTTGATCACCAGACCCAGCGTAGCTACTGCCACCGCTTCATTAAATTGAATCGCCTGGGGGTTGAGCAGCCGCATCCCGGACTCTAGGGCCATGACAAAGGCAACGACCGCTAGGGCAATGGCGCTGGCAAAACCGCCCAGAACGCTGACCTTGCCCGTACCGAAGCTATAGCGCGGACTGTTGGCGTGACGCCGGGCGTAGTAATAGGTGAACAGCGTGATGCCAAAGGCGGCGACGTGGGTAGCCATATGCCAGCCGTCGCTGAGCAGGGCCATGGAGCCAAACAAACTGCCCGCCCCAATCTCGACCACCATCGTGACTGCGGTCAGCAGCATCACCTGTTTTGTAGTGCGCTCGGCCTGAATGTAGTTGCTGGAGAAGCCGTGGGAGTGCTGCCACTGCTCAAGCTGGTCGATATGCATGGTCAAAGCGTGCAGGATAGGAGGAGTAAGCCCTTGGGGACATGGTGCCAGTGTACCAAGCCTGCCGTTGAACGAAGCCCAGCGGGTGATGAATTCTGGCAGTGAATTCTGGCAGTGAATTGCTATGAGTTGCTGTTGGTGAATTATTAGTTGGGCCTATTGTTGGCTCGGCCTAAAGCTGTTGGCTCGGCCTGATGCTATTGGCCTGGCCTAAAGCGCCTCGGCAAACTAGCGCCCAAACTAGCGCCCAAACTAGCGTTTAGCCTCGCGCAGGACCAGTTTTTCTCGGACGACGGGCAGCGAAAATCGAAACGTGCTGCCTCGACCCAGTTCGCTCTGCACTTCAATCGTGCCGCCATGGAGATCGACCAACCGCCGACAGATGGCCAGACCGATGCCCGTGCCGCCGGAATGACGGTCGCGAGAGCGATCGGCCCGCCAGAAGCGCTCAAACACATGCGGAATATCGGCGGGCGCAATCCCCTGGCCCGTATCGATTACGGCAATCCAGACCCTGTCGCCCTCCTGACTCACCTTCACCACCACCGAACCCTGGGCCGTGTAGCGCAAAGCATTGCTGATCAGGTTGACCACAATCTGCTCAACTCGCTCGGGGTCGGCCAGGACGCGGGGCAGTTCGGTTGGGCAATCGAGCAGCATTTTGGGGCTGTTGTCGGTCAGCAGCTGGTCGGCAAACCGCTGCACAATTGAGGCCAGAAGCGGATAGAGCCCCATAGGACGGGCATCAATCGGCAAATAGCCCGCTTCCATTTTTGACAGCTCCTGCAAATCGTTGACCAAGCGCTGCATTCGCGTGGTTTCGCGGGAAAGCCGCTGATAAATATCGGCAGTGGGTTCGATGGTGCCGTCTGCCAAGCCTTCCAGATAGCCCTTCAGCACAGTCAGGGGCGTCCGCAGCTCGTGGGACAGATCGCTAACCAGCTCGCGGCGACGCTGCTCAATCCCTTCCAGGGTAGCGGCCATGCGGTTAAAGCTGGTGGCCAGCTGATCGACCTCGGGAATTTCATTGGGGGGCAGCCGTTCTTCCAGGTGGCCCGAGGCAAACTTTTTGGTGATTTCCTCCATCTGAATCAAGGGCTGGACAATCCGCTTGGAAATCAGGTAGCTGAGGCTGCCCGCCGTGGTGGCCCCAATCACAACCGACCAGAAGGCTCCCTTGCTCCAGGCATCGTCAAAGTTGCGAATCAGCTGGGTGCGCACCTGTCTGACGCTCAGCCCGTCCACTTCAATTTGGCGCAGCTGCAAGGCAAAAAAGCGCGGCGAAGAAATCTTGCCAATTGCCAGCAGCGTCAGCAATCCCACTACCATAACGATCACATGGGAGAAAAACAGCCGCGAGCGCAGTCCAACTTTCGGTTTGTCCATGGGTAATTAGGAGGAACGGCGATAGCGCACCTTCAGGGTCGTTTCTGCAACAACGTCGGACTTGAGGGCCGCTTCAACTTCAGCTGACGGGACGCCGGGCGGTAGATCAAGCAGCCGCTTCACCGCATAGAGCCTGAAAACATAGCTGCCGTCACTACAGGGACCCTGATAGCCATATTGACCAGACTCAAGCTTGGCCTGAACGCCACCCGCAGTCAGAAAAGGCCGGGGCGGAACGGCGGCTGGCAGGCTACGCAAACTCACGGGCAGGTCGTAAATTGCCCAGCCAATTTTACCGCTCTCAGACTGCAACACCAGAGTCCAGCTTTGGGTATTGGGGGGCGGGTCGGTCCAGGTCAGGGGCGGCGATTGATTGGCCCCATTGCAGGTGAACTGAGCAGGAATGAATGCTTCGGCCTCAAAAGCGGGGCTGGTGAGCTCCAGGGGCTGTACCCGAGAGCCGTGAGGCACCTGTTGACTATTATCGACGGAATTGCGGCGACAGGCTACCAGAAGTAAGCTGCTCCCTCCACCGAGCCAGCCCCACAGCAGGCGTCTTCGAGTCAGCAAATGGGCCATGCTTTGATTTATTCTACCTGGGCAGTAAATTTTTATTCTAGCGGGTGAGAGGTGGGGAGGTGGGGAGGTGGGGAGGTGGGGAGGTGGGGAGGTGAGGAGATAGGGGGGGATTAGCTGGCTAGGAGTTGCTGGGCGGCGCGTTGGCCTGAGAGCCAGGCTCCGTGGACTGTGGCGGCATCGTTGCGGGAGGTGGCTTCTCCGGCGAAAAACAGCTGATTGGCTACGGGGGCGGCCAGGTGGTCGCGGTCGGTGCTGCGGGCTCCGGGCGGCAGGTAGGAGTAGGAGCCCCTGGCAAAGGGGTCGTTCTGCCAGCGGGTGATTCGCCAGTTGGTAGGCGCGGGGATTGGGCCGTAGAGGCTGCGCAGAACGCTCAGGGCGGCTTCCAGGGTTTCCTGGTCGGAGCGGCGCTCTAGGTCGGCGGCGTAGGTGGCGGCGTTGAAGCCCAGCAAAATCGGCTGGTTAGTGTAGTGCGCTAGGTTGAGCCATTCGGCCCATTCGCCCTTCTGGTTTGCCGCATAGCCGAGCAGTTCCTCTCCGTCCCAAAAGGCGGTGGGAAATTGCAGGTAGGTTTTGTTGAGCAGGCCCATTCCTAGGCGGCGAATCGCGGTCTGCTTGGCGTTTGGCAGGGCGGGTTGAAACGTGACGCTGCCCGACTGGAGTACGCCCAGAGGCAGGGTGATGATGGCCTGACTTGCCGTGAAGACGGCCCGCTGAGTCGTGACCTTGACGCCTGAGGGGCCATATTCGATCTGCTGGACAATTTGCTCTAGGTCGATCACCAGCCGATTGGTTAGCTGCTGGCCCAAGCGCTGGATGATCTGGTCGTAGCCGTCAGGAAACAGCAGATCTGCACCGTCTCGGGCCTGATCGGCATCCCAATAGTAAAGCGACAGATTCTGAACATCGGCCCCATACTCGTGCTCGATCTCGCTGTTGAGGGAATAGGCCAGCTGGACTTGCTGTTCTGGGGTCAGGCCGGTATTTGCGGCCAAATTTGCAGCCAAGACCTGCGCTACTACTGCCCCCAGAGCCATGTCTGATTCATCTCGGGCCTCTCGGGTTTGGCGCAGGGTTTCAACCGCCGCCATGACGCGCTCGAACTGTGCATCGATCTGGTCGTGGGCTGTTTCAGACAGCTGGCGGCCTGCGGCATCGTAGAGGATGTGGCGGCTGTAGTCGGTGGGCTGGGTGGTGAGACCAAACTGCTCGGCCAGCTGGGTGATCGGGTTGCCGTCGCTGCCGTGAATCCAAGAGGCTCCCAGATCGAGCGGCATCGCCAGAGAGCGGTCAGTCCAGATCCGACCTCCCAGACGGTTGCGGGCTTCTAACACCCGGACGCGCCGCTGGGGGGCAAGGCGTTGGGCGGCGGCCAGTCCGGCAATTCCGGCCCCGATGATCAGCACGTCGGTATCGGAACTCGCTGGATCTAAAGCAGATTGGGAGCGGGTTGACTGCTTGCCATGGCTAGAGCCCAGCTGACCACAGCCCAGAAGGCTACAGCTCAAACCGGCGGTAAACAGCAGCGCTCGCAGCAGCTGGCGGCGGGGAAACTGGGTCGGCATGGCACCCTACACAGGCAGGTTGGCGCGGGGATTAAAAGTCTCAAACTGGCGCAGCTTTTCGTAGAGTTCGCGCTCGGTGGGGGTGAGTTCCTTGGGCGTGACGATCTGCACTTCTACGATCTGGTCGCCGCGCTCGCCGTCGATTGGGTAACCCTTGCCGCTCAACCGCAGCTTCTGGCCCGACCGGACGCTGGGCGGGATCATCATTTTCACCAGACCATCCAGCGTTGGCACTTCAATCGGACCGCCCAACACGGCCTCAGCAGGCGTGATCGGCAGCTGGCAGTAGATGTCTGCCCCGTCGATCTGAAAAAACGGATGGGGCGGTACAGTGATGTTGAGAAACAGGTGACCGCCCGCAACGCCCTGGCCCTGGAGGCGAATCCGCTGGCCGCTGATCATCCCTGGCGGCATGTTGACTTCGATGGCCCGCCCGTCTTCCAGGCGAATCCGCTCCCGTCCGCCCGTGTAGGCCCGCTCCAGGGGCACGGTCAGGTTGGCCTCGGCATCGCGGGGCTGGGTGCGGGGCGGCACCGTATAGGACTTTTTCACCCGCTCACTGCGGTAGAGGTCGTCAGGGCTGACCGTGGGGTCGGGGCGATTCAGCAGCTCATCCACAAACGAGTTGAAGTCCCGGAACTTGCCGAAATCCATCTCTTCTTCCTGGCGCGTTCGGCTGCCCCAGCGCTTGCTCACCCAGTCTGCCGCTCCCTGAAAGCCGTTCTGCTGCCAAAAGCGACTGTACTGGTCATACTGAGCCCGCTTGCCTTCGTCCGAAAGCACCTCATAGGCTTCGTTCAGGTCTTTGAACTTCTCCTCGGCGGCCTTGTCGCCCGGATTCATGTCCGGGTGATACTGACGGGCCAGCTTGCGGAAGGTTTTTTTGATTTCGTCGATTGTCGCGTCTCTAGAAACTCCCAGAAGGTCGTAATAGTTGCGAAAGTTTTGCATGGAAAGGTCCGAGAGATAGCAAGGTGGGAGTTAGAACAGCAGGGAAACCGAGCCTAAAGCCATTCGTCTTCGTCGCCCCATTCATCGTCCGGATAGGGATTGGGCGAAGCCGGACGGCGGTTGCTGCGTCGGTCGGGCGCTGCGCTATTGCGCGGTGAGTAGGGGTCGCGGAGATCTCGATCCGCCTCGCCAGGGAACCGCTCACGGGCGGCATTCCGGTCTAGGTCGCGCTCTGGGTCGCGTTCTGGGTCACGATTGGAACCGCGATTGGGGTCACGGTCCAGCTCACGGCTCGATTCACGACCTGCATCACCGTTGCGCCCAGAATCAGTTCGACCCAATCCAGATCTTTCTACAAACTCAGAACGATCCGTTTCCCGTCCTGTTTCCCGTCCCGCCTCTCGCCGATAGGCTTCCCGGTTGGGGTAGGTTGGGCGAGCTCCGGGTTCAGCCGTTGGGTCAGCGGGCCGATCCAAATCGGGGCGAGCTTCGGGCCGTGGGCTGCGTCGGGGAGAAGGCCGATCGGCCTCCGGACTAGATTCGCTGTCTCGGGCGTTCTCCCGGTAGCCGCCTCGATAGTTATTGTCCTGATAGCTGCTGTCCCGATAGTCCCGCGATTCGGAGCGACGCGCTTCAGGACTGCGGCCCTCGTCGCGGCTGCGGTTAGCTGGACTGTTGTAGTCCCGGCTGTAGTCCCGGTTATAGTCCCGGTCAGCATCCCGGCGGTCGGAGTCTTGGGGGGTAGCACCGCGATTGGAGCGGCTAGAGCTGCGCTCGCTATTCCAGTCATTGCTGCTCCAGTCATCATCGCCCCAGCTGTCGTCACCCCAATCATCCCCCCGACCCCGCCGATCAGCCCCCTGCCTGAGATCACGCCCATAGCGTTGATCAGCACTGCGGCTATAGTCGTCCTGCCGGTAATTATCTTGGCGGCTGTCTTGGCGGCTGTCTTGGCGATAGTTCTCCTGGCGGCGGCTGTCGCGGCCACTCTCCTGGCGATTATCCTGGCGATAGTTCTCTGGACGATAGTTTTCTGGGCGAGCGCTCTCTAGGCGGTAATCATCGCGCTGGTAGTCTTCGCGCTGATAGTTCTCGCGCTGGTAGTCATCCCGGCGATAGCTGCCCGTGTTGCCGCTGCCGTAGCTGCTGCCGTAGGAATCGCGGCGGCCATAGCTGTCGTAGCTGCCATAGCTATTATTGCCATAGCTGTTATTCCCATAGCCGTAGCCATCGCGCCGCTCGTCGTAGTAATCATCGTCGCCAAAAAACTCTTCGCCCAGGTTAGAGAGGGTGCGGCGAATCGAGCCAAAGAAATCCTTTTCTTCTTCGTCTTCATGGTGATCTGATACACCTCGCGCTGGAGTTCGTAGAGGGCAT
>JBJTUI010000157.1:0-5133 GCA_046080625.1 Elainella sp.
GGGCGTTGACCAGTTCGTACAGATCGAGCGAACCGCCCCGATCGCCCTGGGGCGACACCGTCACCCGCCCTGCCGCATTGATCGAGAAATAGGGCTCACCCCAGCCCTGAATCCGGTATAGCTCTTCGCTCTTTTCGATCGTCCAGCGGTGCTGGGGCTCCTGCTCCTGACTGCCTCTGCCGTTATTGCCGTTGTTGCCATTAACTCGGGTGTTCTCTGGCTGGGCTGTCTCTTTTTGAACCGTTTTTTGGGCCGTTTGCTGGGCAGACTGCTCCACCTGAGGGCTCTGGGCGGGTTGGGAGTTGGCGATCGATTGCTTGGCCATTCTGGAACTGTTCACCTCATCAACGCTGATCCGAATAGCCAGTCTATCGCATTCGTCTCGGTGCCGGAGGTCTTGTGGCTCACCTAACCGGGCTGTTGGCAGTTTCCGACAGGCTGATTCAATCGGTGAAATTTGGCCCAGCGGATTTGCTAGTCAACAGATCCGCTAGCCTGAAGGTGAAACCCCTGCGCCAGTTCTGAACCCTACCCCCCACCTGCCTATGTCTTCTCCTCAACCAGCTGAACCAGCAGCCGACTTGACTAGCAGCTCTATTACCCCTGTGCAAGTCAAGCAAAAAGCTCTGGATCTGGGGTTTCACCAGGTCGGGATTGCTGCCGTGGGAGATGAGCCCACCGGGAGCGCAGCCGCCACGGGCTTGCAGGACTGGCTAAATTGCGGCTACCAGGCAGACATGGCCTGGATGGCCAACCCCAAGCGTCAGGATCTTCGTGCCGTTATGCCCAGCGTCCGGTCGGTAATTTGCGTAGCACTCAACTACTACACGCCGCAGCAGCGCCCGGAAGGGGTCCAGTATGCCAAAATTTCGCGCTATGGCTGGGGTCGCGACTACCACCGGATTCTACACAAACGGCTGAAGGCGCTGGCCCAGTGGCTGGAGAGCCAGGGAGCCGAGGCCCGTCCCTATGCCGACACGGGACCGGTTCAGGACAAGGTCTGGGCCGAGCGAGCCGGACTGGGCTGGATCGCTAAAAACAGCAATTTGATCACCCGTCGCTACGGCTCCTGGGTGTTTTTGGGCGAAGTTTTGACCAACCTGGAGCTAACGCCCGATCTACCCGTCGGCCAAACCCACAGCCAGCACTGCGGCACCTGCACCCGCTGTTTGGAAGCCTGCCCTACAGGAGCTATTCCTGAACCCTTCGTGGTAGACGCCAACCGCTGTATTGCCTACCACACGATCGAGAACCGGGCCGACACCCTGCCCCCCGAAATCACTCAGCAGATGCAGGGTTGGGTGGCCGGGTGCGACATTTGCCAGGATGTCTGCCCCTGGAACCAGCGGTTTGCTCAGCCCACAGACGTTGCAGAATTTCAGCCCTACCCCTGGAACATCGCTCCTCGCATGGACGAACTGGCCAGCCTCTCCGACGAACAGTGGGACAAGCGGTTTCCGGCCTCGGCCCTGCGGCGCATCAAACCCACGATGCTGCGACGCAACGCCCTGGCCAACCTGGCTACGCTGAACGGAACTGCTCTAAAACCAGATGCCCTAGAACCAGATGCCCCAGAACCAGATGCCCTAGAACCAGATATTTTAGAGCCACGCGCCTGAGCTAAATAAACTGGGCGAACTGGCCAACTAGCGCTGGTTTAGAAAACGGCCCGCCATCGACATGGCATCGCCAATATCCACATCGCCATCGCCATCCGCATCCAGAAAACTATCCAGCACCGTGTTGTTGCCCGTTTGACCGCCTGGAGATCCCGCCTGACCGGCCTGATTCGGAGTGCCTTGTTTCAGCAGGCTAAGCACAATCGGCACCAAAATTGGCAGCAGCGCTATCACCTTATCAGCACTGAGACCGGTGCGCTGGGCCACCGCCTGAGCTACCTGCTGCTGTTGGCCTGGAGAAAACAGCGAGTCCAACACGTCAGTGCTGGGGCTAGCTCCACCGTACTGGTTGACAATCGTTGCTGCGCGGTTAGCACCATCCGTAGCCCGCTGCTGCTGCAAGGCTGAACGGACATAGCTACCCACAATCGACAGAGCCGCCTGGGTTGAATTGGCATCCAGTCCCTGTCGGCTAGAGAGCTGCTGGACTGCGCCCAGAATAGAGCCCAGCTGATCCGGGCTCGCCTGCTGATTTGGATTATTGATTGCGCCCAGAATTTGATCGAAAAGTCCCATGGTGATGCTGTTGTAAAGAAAAATGGCTGAGGAAGCAACAGGCTGCTGTGTTCACCTCACTAGATTAGCCGACCGTCACTTGACTCGCATCTACCTCGGTTGTGCCGCTCAACCTCGTTGCCACCGAGATCATTCGGTCAAGAATCTGTTGACTGGGCACCCTGCCATTCAAAACGACCCGACCGCCGCGCTGAGCTATCCAGAGAGTATCCACGTCGCCCAGCTCCGGATCTGCATCGAAGGCCAGAGCAACCCGCTTGGCCAGCCCGCTCTCGTCAAACTCCCCGTCTAGACCAACTTTGGCTGGTGGGATCTCTGGTTGACTGCCTGTAGCCAAAGTCACCTCCCGTCTCACAGTCACCTCCTGCCGGGTGCCAGGAGCCTCGGAAATTTGGGCTTCAGGAAATAGTCTGCTCAGCCAACCCATGATGTTCTCCCCGGAATAGCGCAGTCCAATAGCTGAATCTAAAAAACCGAATCTAAAAAACTGTTTTACGGCGAAATTATATCCTCAAGCTTGAAAAAACCGGAATCACCCAGGGGAGGGATGTGTTTGGGCAGAGCTTTTGCCTAGGGTCAAACAATATAGCCATAGTCTTTTTGGTTAGGACGGGGTGCAGGGGTGGAACCCCTAGCTGGGGGCGCAGCCCCCATACCCCCTTCTGTCCTAAGCTGGATGCGTAGCGCTATACAACTCAGCGGAATGGAACAACCAGGCAAATGGAACAACCAGGCAGCCATCGGGACTGCGGTAAAATTTGGGTCAGATTGAGGAGAACTGTATGAACCCTGCCGAAATTAATCCTGCCGAGATCAACTGCGCTGAGGCCTGTGTGGATGGCTGTCGGTTGGGTGAGCAATGTCCCAACAAAGACTATCAGCAGCAGACCCGCAAATTTATCCAGGAGACATCTCTAGACAAAATGCTGGAGATGGCTGAAGCGGCCCGCCTCAAAAAACTCACGGCTCCGCCCCAGTGGGTCTACCCCGAGGATCTGTAGCGCCGTCAGAGCAATTTACTTTGCGGGGCTGTTAGAGTCCCCAACGGTTTGGGCCTGCTTCCACGATTTGCAGCTCTCGCGGCTCAGAGTTTTCATGCACCGTCTTCAACCGTCGGTGTAGTTCGGGTTGTCCTGTCTGAAAAAGCATAGCCATCGGAGCAGTGACAGGAATAAGGCTGCCCGTCAGGCGGTTCGGCTTACAGGTTCGGCTTACAGGTTCAGCCTGTAGACTCAGCTCATGAATTCAGTTGATTTTTACCAGTTAAGGAGCAGGCGTTTTTGGTGAAATCAACTATAATCGAAACACTGTTTACCTGCCCTTTCAGCCTGTCAAACGACAGCAGGATTAACCGTGTTTTCAACAATGCTCTCTGACCGCAATTCCACCCCTGCTACAGCACAACCTGTGCCTTCCGACCTGTTTGAAGCGATTCAAGACCTTAAACGTGAGCTCAATGCGGTAATCCTGGCCCATTACTACCAAGACCCCGATATTCAGGATGTCGCTGACTATCTCGGTGATTCGCTCGGACTATCCCAGCAGGCCGCCGCAACCGACGCTGATGTGATTGTCTTTGCGGGGGTGCATTTTATGGCTGAAACCGCTAAAATCCTTAACCCTAACAGACTGGTGCTGCTGCCCGATCTGGATGCCGGGTGCTCACTGGCCGACAGTTGCCCCCCTGAAGCATTTGCAGCTTTCAAGGCAGAACACCCCAACCATTTGGTAATTTCCTACATTAACTGCACAGCCGAGATCAAGGCGATGAGTGACATCATCTGCACCAGTTCAAATGCCGTCAAAATCGTCAATCAGATCCCGCCCGATCAGCCAATTATTTTTGCGCCTGATCGCAATCTGGGCCGCTATGTCATGCAGCAAACGGGTCGCGATCTGGTGCTGTGGCAGGGAAGCTGTATGGTGCATGAAACCTTCTCGGAACGCAAGCTGGTGCAACTCCAGGTGCAATATCCCGCTGCCGAGATTATTGCCCATCCGGAATGTGAAGCCGCCGTGCTGCGTCATGCAAACTACGTAGGTTCCACGACAGCCCTGCTGAGCTATAGCCAGACTAGCCCCAGTCCTTGTTTTATCGTAGCCACCGAACCCGGCATCATTCACCAAATGCAAAAGGCTGCGCCCGATAAACAGTTCATTCCAGCTCCCCCCTTAAATCAATGCGCCTGTAACGAATGCCCTCACATGCGGCTCAACACCCTGGAGAAGCTCTATTGGGCCATGAAACGGCGCTCCCCTGAAATTACTTTGCCTGAGACAACTCGGCTGGCGGCTCTGAAACCGATGCAACGCATGCTAGATATGAGCTGACCACAGCCTTTTTTACGGCCCTCTTCAGAGAGTAGGACATAGCAAGGGGGGCTGGTGCACGGCCCCCAGATTTGGCATTTGTAAAAACTCTGAATGAAGCAAATTACATAACCAGAATTTTCCCCGTCCTAGCGCACAAGTTTCCGGCAATCTTCTGAAGCCGACAAGCAAGTTTGCGGCTATCCGAGCTGACGGGGCTGACTTGCTCTGCAAAATTCCGGCCCTAGACCTATCTTCAATTCTTTGGGCTGTGACAATCTCAAGCCAATCTAGTAAAACCACGGATCAAAAAATTCTGGACGCCAGCAAAATTACGACGTTACACCGATTTTCGATCTATATCGATTCAGTTACAGATAGTGTCAGTAAGCTTCGAGAAATTTCGAGAAGTAACTATTTCTTGCAATAAAGATACAAGTGTCAGCTGACCTCAGTCCGAACTCGATAGTCCGAACTCGATAGTCCGAACTGAAGTGGACCCCAAAAACTAGACAGGGTGCTAAGCTCTGAATACTCCCCCAATCGGAGTAGTACAGCATGGCAAACAAACGCAAACAATACAGCGCCGACTTCAAGGCCAAAGTTGCCCTGGAGGCCGTGCGCGGCC
>JBJTUI010000158.1:0-5611 GCA_046080625.1 Elainella sp.
CTGTGGTTTCTGGTGTTTTGAATTCAATCAGGTTATCGTTATTCATGGTGTATTCCTGGTCTGAGCTTTTTTGTCTTATTCAGCAGGATACGCCTTTTTTTCTCCTTTTTCTCATACACCAGATCTAACCATAACTCGAGCCGCTCAATCAACTTCTCTAGCGGGTCAATCAACAGTAGGTCGAAACAGGTAGGGTCGAAACAAGTGAGGTCGAAACAGGTTAGAGATCAGCGCAGCTCAAAGCTGCTGTATTTGGAACACTAATCCAAAGTACAGAAGACTCAACCGTTCTCCGGGAGATATTGGGAGGAATGGGGCTTTGATTGTTGAAAGCAATCAACTGACGATAACTGTTGATGATTTGCAATCAATCGGGCAAGTTCCGTAGATCTTCTGTAGGTATTTCCCAATTGATCATTCGAGGTCCACAAAAGACCCACTTCATCAATCTGGCTGTGACGTGAAATACGTAGCTGGAGCAGTAAGATCGCTGTTTTTTATAAAGTTCCCCAATTTCCTTGATTAATCTCCGCAATTTTTCCAGGGATATGTTTAACCCAGAGTTAAACAAGAAGACAGAGATTCAACGGAAAAGGGCGTTGGAGTACTGGTTACTTAAATCTGAGTTAAGAGTGAGCCAAACTGTCCGTAGATATGCGATATTCAACGATCTGAACAGATTGTTGCAGAACCCGCTTGTCGCAGGAAACTCTTCGTCACAGGAAGCCACTATGGACGTGAAGGCCGCCGTCGCGCTGGAAGCCGGAAAACCGCTCAGCCTGGAAACCGTACAGCTCCAGCCGCCTCGTGAGGGCGAAGTGCTGATTGAGGTGAAGGCCACGGGCGTCTGCCATACGGACGCCTATACCCTGTCGGGCAAAGACCCGGAAGGGCTGTTTCCCTCAATCTTGGGGCATGAGGGGGCCGGAGTCGTGGTGGAAGTGGGCGAGGGCGTGAAATCCCTGAAGCCGGGAGATCACGTGATTCCGCTCTACATTCCCGAATGCCGCAACTGCGACTATTGCCTCAACCCCAAAACCAACCTTTGTCAGGCGATTCGCGTCACCCAGGGCCAGGGGTTAATGCCCGATGGCACCAGCCGCTTCTCCCTCAACGGCCAGCCGCTCTACCACTACATGGGCACCTCCACCTTCGCCAACTACACCGTCTTGCCCGAAATCGCCCTGGCCAAGATCCGCTCTGATGCCCCGTTCGACAAGGTTTGCTATATCGGCTGCGGCGTCACAACCGGAATTGGAGCCGTGATCAATACGGCCAAGGTGGAACCGGGCTCTAACGTCGTCGTGTTTGGTTTGGGCGGGATTGGCCTCAACGTCATCCAGGCAGCCCGTCTGGTCGGGGCCAACATGATTGTCGGCGTTGACCTCAACCCCACGAAGAAACCCCTGGCCGAGAAGCTGGGCATGACCCATTTTGTCAATCCCCATGAGGTGGAGGGCGAGCTGGTGCCCTTCCTGGTTGACCTGACCAGGGGCGGAGCCGACTACAGCTTCGAATGTATTGGCAACATCAATACGATGCGGCAGGCGCTAGAATGCTGCCACAAGGGCTGGGGGGTGAGCGTGATTATTGGCGTGGCGGCGGCGGGTCAGGAGATCAGCACCCGGCCCTTTCAGCTCGTCACGGGGCGCGTCTGGAAGGGCACAGCGTTTGGGGGAGCCAAGGGCCGCACGGATGTGCCCAAAATTGTGGACTGGTACATGGACGGCAAGATCAACATCGACGACCTGATCACCAACGTCATGCCGATTGAGCAAATCAACGAGGCTTTTGACCTGATGCATCGCGGCGAGGCAATCCGCACGGTGCTAACTTTCTAGGGAGCGTCTGCGCTATGACTGACCTGACGGCAAATGATTCTGCGCCAAATGATTCTGCGCCAACCGAGCTTACAGCCATCGAACTGACCAGTCGGGCCGCCTGCTTTGGGGGGCGAGTCGAGTTCTACAAACATGCCTCTAACACCTGCAACAGCGAGATGCGGTTTGCCGTGTTTGTGCCGCCCCAGGCCGATTCTGAGCCGGTGCCGGTGCTCTACTACCTGTCGGGCTTGACCTGCACCGAAGAAAACTTCACGGTCAAGGCGGGTGCCCAGCGGCTGGCGGCCCAATATGGGCTGATGCTCGTCGCGCCCGACACCAGCCCCCGCGATACCCAAACTCCGGGTGAAACTGACGATTGGGATCTGGGCAGCGGGGCCGGATTCTATGTAGACGCCACCGCAGCGCCCTGGTCGGCTCACTACAGCATGTACAGCTACGTCACCTGCGAGCTGCCCCACCTGATCAGCCAGCATTTTCCGGTCAAGCCCGACCGCCAGGGTATCTTCGGCCATTCTATGGGCGGCCACGGAGCCCTGATTGCTGCCCTGCGCCAGCCCGACCTCTATTGCTCCGTCTCGGCCTTTGCCCCAATTGTTGCCCCGACCCGCTGCCCCTGGGGCCAGAAAGCCTTCAGCCATTATCTCGGCCCAGACCAGAATGCCTGGAAGGAATATGATGCCTGCGAGCTGGTGCAAACTGCGCCCCTGAGTCACAAAATCCTGATCGACCAGGGCACGGCAGACCCCTTCCTGGAAACCCAGCTGATGCCGGAGCTGTTTCAACAGGCCTGCCAGCAGTCTGGTCAGGAGCTAGAGCTGCGTATGCAGGACGGCTATGACCACAGTTATTACTTCATTGCCACGTTTATGGAGGACCATATCCGGCACCATGCGGAGCGGTTGGGGGGTGAGGAGATGGGGGAGATGGGGAGAATTACCGCTTAGCCTGCAAGGCCTGCTCAGCCGTGAGCGTTAAGTCTGGGAAGGTGGGGGAGACGAGGGGTTGGTTGCCTTGAAACCGCTGGATTTCGTAGTCCCCATCCACTAGCGTACAAATCGACAGAGTTGGCTGTTTGGGTTTGCCGATCTGCCTTGTGCCTCCCAGACCTGCGTAGTCTACGATCCAGTATTCGGGAATGCCTAACAGGGCATAATCTTCCACCTTACGGGCATAGTCATTTTGCCAGTTGCTGCTCACAACTTCTGCCACCCACCGGATGGAACTGCCGAGCGTCAGGATGGATTGCTTGGACCAGAGCGGTTCTTGGCTCAGCTTGGTCTGGTCAATCACCACAACATCAGGACGAAATGCTGTGATTCCAGCGTTAGCAGGGCGCAACAGTCCCCGCTGTAGCACGAACCAGGGAAGGCCACTACGGTCAATCTGAACGCAAAGCTGGGCGGTGATGAAGGCTGCAACTTGCTCGTGGGCACCCGTGGGTTCCAAGTCAAACACCTCTCCGTCAATCAGCTCGTAGCGATCTTCAGCCCCATAGCGAGCCAGAAACTCCTCGAAGCTCAGCGGCTGCTGTTGAATTGCGTGATCGATCGCAATGGCCATTAGTTAACTCAGCTCCATCACTACTTTGAGTCTACCAAATTGGCCAACTATGCCGCTTGCAGCGTCTTAGGTTCAGGAATGGACTCACCTTCTGTCTGCCAAGCCCCTGATATATCTCATTTGATCCATGCTTTATTGATTTAAAAACTGCTGCAATTGAGAAATCCGTTAGTTCAAAGTCACTCGTCATCAGAGATTCAGCCCAGCCGTAGCATACAGTATCCTGACGACAGGATGATTAGAATATCTCATCATCAGGTCATCAAATTCTTGACACTTGCGATTGGAGCGACTAAAAACTATTACGCACCCGTTGAGCGTCTCAGGTTGATTCTCTGAATACAATCTACGAAGCCCATCTATTTTTTCACAGTCTTGCTCTATTTTCCTAGTGAATGCAGGAGTAATTCCAGTTTTGTTTTTGCAAAACTTTAATTCAATTACTAGAGCAGAGCAATAGAATACAAAACCTTTGCTCTTAATAATTTTGCTAGCACCTTCTCGTTCATTAGGTTCTCTAATAAGTCTAATACCTTTGTCTAGTATGGTAATATCTGGTGATATTAGAAGTTTATTGTTATCATCTAAAAATCTAATTTCCGTATGTAGCGGACTTACGAAAATCTGCGGCGTTGTATCATCTGAGGGTATGCTTAAGAAATTATTGCTCAACAAATGGGTTTGTATTTTTCCAAACAGCAAGCACTGAGCGTCATGTTCGCTTAATATTAACCCCTGGATATTTTGATACTCTTTTTGAACTTCAAAAACAAATCTTTCAATGTCCGAGAGAGTGCAAAATTTAACCATATCTTCTATCCATTTACCATTGGCCTAAACATACTCAATGAGGAACCCGATTGGCTGACAAAAGATAGATAAGAGGCAGGCTCAGCTCTTTGGAAAAAAGGGTTTGCATTCTACTGAGTTTTTGTCAGTCAATCAGATGTTCTGTCAATACCTATCCCAACGCCCGATGCCCAATATCCCGGCGGTAGTACATGCCCTCAAACTGGATCTGGTCGATGGCGCGGTAAGCGTTGTCTAGAGCCTGTTGCAGCGAGTCGCCCACGGCGGTGACATTGAGGACGCGGCCCCCGTCGCTGACTAGGGATTCCTTCAGGCGAGTTCCGGCGTGGAAGACAACAGCGCCCTGGGATTCGGCTTGGTCGAGGCCGCCGATGGGGATGCCTTTGGGGTAGGAGCCGGGATAGCCGGGTGCGGCCACCACGACTGAAGCGGCGGCTCCGGGGTGCCAGCTCAGGGGCGGCAGGTCGGCTAGGTTTTGCTGGGCGCAGGCGAGCAGGACTTGCTCCAGCGGGGTTTGCAGCAGGGGCAGCACCACCTGGGTTTCGGGGTCGCCAAACCGGCAGTTAAATTCGATTACTTTGGGGTCGCCTTCAGGAGAGATCATCAGACCCGCATAGAGGACGCCGCGATAGTCGATGCCACGCTGGCGCAGGGCTTGCAGGGCAGGCTCCAGAACTTCGCGCTGGACGCGGGCCATTAGCTCGGGAGTAGCGATAGGGGCGGGGGCGTAGGCTCCCATGCCGCCTGTGTTGGCTCCGGTGTCGCCTTCGCCGATCCGCTTGTGATCCTGGGCGGGCAAAAGGGGGCGAATCGTCAGGCCGTCTGTCACGGCCAGCACCGAGACTTCCTGGCCCTGGAGGCATTCTTCGATCACCACCTGCTCGCCTGCCGCGCCAAACTGACCGCCAAACGAGGCTTGAATGGCCGCGATCGCCTCGTCCAGATCGGCGGCGACCGTGACGCCCTTACCGGCAGCCAGCCCGTCTGCCTTGACCACAATCGGCGCGCCGGTAGTTTGAACGTAGGTCTGGACGTAGGCAATAGCGGCTTCGGCTTCTGTAAAGACGCGAGCGGCAGCGGTGGGAATTCCGGCCTCGGCCATTAGCGCTTTGGCCCAGGCTTTGCTGGCCTCGATCTGGGCACCGGCCTGGCTGGGGCCAAATACAGTCAGGTTCTGGGCCTGGAGATAGTCGGTAATTCCGGCAGCCAGGGGCGCTTCTGGCCCCACTACCACTAGATCAACGGCGTTAGAACTAGCGAACTGGGCGATGGCCGCGAAGTCTTCCTGGGCCAGATCGAGATTGCTACAGTTGGCCAGGGTGGCCGTACCGCCATTGCCCGGAACGCAAAACACCTGCTGCACCTGCTCAGACTGCAACAGTTTCCAGGCCAGGGCA
>JBJTUI010000159.1:0-3051 GCA_046080625.1 Elainella sp.
ATCTCCTGTGGATGTGATGCGACGATATCAGGTGGCGGTTGTATCACACGGCATGCCTGACCGAACGGAAATTGAAGAGTTTCGTCGCCAGTTTGTCCAGGGTCTGGGCTATTGTCCTGAGACGTTGGCCTAGGCAAACTGCGCTAAATGCCTCTAATTCAGTTCTCAACATTGACTGAATCAGAGCCTTAACAAGTTTGGGTGGTGAACGGAGGGCGCATTTATTGCGCCCTTTTCTCATGTCTAGGCCAGTTCTTATCTTTCCAGCTATGGTTACTCAAACGCCCCAGTAATATACTGCTGTAGCGTCAGCCGATATCCCTCGACCTGAACCGGCTGGTTGAGGCGAATCGGGGTTGCTCTTGCGGTTGTACCTGTCCCAGCGCGACTGCTGACCAGAGCCACATCAAACCGACAGGACAATTCCGCCAGTTCGGAAAACTCGGCCAGATAGAGCTGAGCTGCCAATATCAGCTTTTCTCGTTTGGCAGCGGTAATCGCCAGCAGCCCGTCGCCATCCCAGTTGCCGCGACTACGCGCTTTCACTTCCACAAAGGCCAGACAGTCGGCCTGTCGCGCCACCAGATCGAGTTCGCCCAGCCGACAGTGCCAGCGTCGCGCCAAAATCACCCAGCCCTGTTGCTGTAACCAATCGGCCACCAGGGTTTCGGCCAGCTGACCAATCCCACCCTGAGCAGAAGCACGACCGGAACCCATTGCTAGCGCAGCCTGCCAAAAAACTCACCCACTCGGGCGCTCACCGCGTAGGCCAGTTTGCCCTGCTGTTTCAACTCCTGATCGGCGGCCCATTCGACCTTTTCAAGACTGTCCTCCGGCAGCTTCAGTAGCTCCACAAGCTGTCGGTAGGCAGCTCGCTCTTTAGGATTAATAGGCGTGGTGCTGGACAGACCGGGATTCTGACTGGGGCTGCTGTCGCTGGCCCGAATCACCATGTAGCTCAGTTTCAAGGCTAGCTCGCGGTCGGCGGCGGCGGTCAGTTTGGCGACCAGTTCAGCCAATACCCCAGGGGCATAGGCCTGGTTTTGCAGGATCAGATACAGCGATTCGGCCTCAGCTTCGGTTTCAGCAAACAGCTTGGACAGCATCGAAAACAGAGCCTCTCGTTCTTCCGAAGCAATCTCGCCATCGGCCCAGGCCATGGTTGCAACGATTTGCAGAATATTGAATTCTTCAGGCCGCAGGTTGGCGGGTAGAGGAACAGTCATGGGGAATTTATGTGTTGATGAGAGTCTGAACCATGATTTGCTAGTTGATTTTAGCCTGAACCCCAGCGCCTTCGGGTAGGATCAAAATAACGTGTAATACAAGTCGATACCCAATTCAACGAGTCAGTCGGCCCCAGATGATATGCGTCAAAATCCCGCCCCGCAGCAGTTCTTGCAGCCATTTCTGCGTTTGCAGCCATCTCTACATTGGAGCCGTCGCAGGCAGATTATCCTCGGCCTTTTGGCCTGTCTGCTGCTGAATCTGATTGGCCTGCTGTTTGGCCCACCGGCCCTGGCCACCGACTACAACCGGGCTTTCCTGGTTGGCAAAGATTTTTCACATCAAGTGCTGACCGACGACGAATTCACCAAGGCCAACCTGCGCGGCGCAAACTTCAGCGGCTCCGACCTGCAAGGCGTTCGCTTCTTTGGAACTAATCTGGAGGATGCCAACCTGGAGGGCGCAAACCTCAGCTACGCCACGCTCGACTCGGCCCGACTGGTCAATGCCAACCTCAAAAACGCCGTCCTGGAAGGTGCCTTTGCCGCCAACGTCCAGTTCGGCGGAGCTGAGATCGAAGGGGCCGACTTCACGGATGTGCTGCTGCGGGACGACACCCAGGAAATGCTCTGCCGCAAGGCGACCGGCACCAACCCGACTACGGGTCGCGATACCTATGACTCCCTGGGGTGCTGAGGCCGCGAGGCTTAAAACCAGTATTGGCTAGGGGCCGACAGGGTATGAAGCCCGGACAGCAGCCAGCGGCGGTAGAAGCCGATGCGTTTAGTCCACATCATAAATGGAGGGCGCTGAGTCGGTTTTAGGGTATTTCTACCCTGGTTGACAATCGCCTGACGAAGCTGTTGAAACGCCGGATGGTCATTCTGCACCGTCCAGTCCGCCGCCTTGGCTGCCATGCCAATGAAGGCTGCATCGCCCTGAAACACGTGCCGGACCCCCAGCCAGCGATCAGCAAAAGCCCAGGCCCGCAGGAATTCCAGCTCGCGCCCCTGATCGCGTCGAATGATGATCAGGTTTTCGCAAACCCAGGCTGTTTCACTGAGCTGAATCTGGAGGCGCTTGGCCAGAGCTGTAAAAGCGGGAAGACTTCGGCTGTGGTAGGTCTGTAAATCTGTCTCTAGCGACGTGTATTTCACTGAAGCCGTCATTCCTGGCATGACTTGCAGTTGCGCAGGCAGATTGCCGCTAATCACGCTATCAGCATCGACTAAAACTGCGCATTCAAACTGCTCCAGTGCCATCGCTAGGGCGAACCGCTTGTCGTTATAGGCGTAGAGAATGCTGGTGCGTCGAACCTTACCTGCAACCACATTGGAGCTGTCCCGGAAGTCTGCCGGATCGTCCGTAGCAACGAATACCTGGATGCCAAATGGCTCAGCTTGAGCGGCCAGAGCCTTGGCTGCCTGCCTGTAAGCCGCCCCAAACGCCAGCGTACAAAAACAATAGGGAACTGGCAGATTGCTGGTTTGGCCAGTTGAGTCAAATTCTGTCATAGCTAGGGCTGAGGGAAGGACCGATCTATTGTTCCCCTAGCGCTAAGACGAGTCTCCAGTCGAATTCGGGCGTGGGTTGAGCTAGGATCAACTCAACTTACTGCCAATTCCATTTGTAATGGACGTTCTCACCGTACAACTGCCTGCCTCGGCTCCGCTCACGGACGAGCAGTTCTATGATCTCTGTCGGGCTAATCCTGACCTGAAGATTGAACGCAACGCCAACGGAGAGCTTGTTTTCATGTCGCCTACCGGAGGAGAAACTGGCAAACGCAATGCCAAACTCACGGCTCGATTTGTCGTTTGGAAC
>JBJTUI010000160.1:0-17630 GCA_046080625.1 Elainella sp.
GGTTCGGTTGCGGGCATGGCTGACGGATACATCTACACCAGTCGTTTATTACACGATTACTATGTCTCAAACGAATGCCGCACGCAATCGGGTGGCTCGCAACAAACGCTCCACCCCCTGGATTCACCGCTGGTCGCGCCCAATTATGGCTGGGGTTGCCACAGTCGGCGCAGTTGTGACCGCCTACATGACCTATACCAAGCTGACCGGCAGCAAAACCGCCTGCCCAATCGAAGGCTGCAATATTGTGCTCAGCAGCCCTTATGCCAATGCCTTTGGCCTACCGCTGGCCCTGTTTGGTCTGCTAGCCTACCTGGCCATGATTGGCTTTGCCGTCGCCCCAATGCTGCTGAACGGGTCAGAGCAAAAGCGTCGGCGAGAAGAGGTCGAGCGCTGGACGGGCTATTTCCTGTTCTGGGGCGGCACGGCCATGGTGGTGTTCAGCGCCTACCTGCTGCTGCTGCTGGCCTTGGCGATTAAGGCGGTCTGTATCTACTGCCTGATCTCCGCCTTCTGTTCGGCGACGCTGTTCGTCCTGTCGATTATTGGCCGCGAGTGGGAAGAAGTTGGCGAGCTGATTTTTGGCGGACTGATTGCCTTCACGGTGATGGGCGTTGCCTCGCTGGGCCTGTTTGCCACAAGCAATCCCCAGTTTGCCAAAGTCAATTCGGCCTCGGAAGCCGCAGCCCAAGTGAATGTCGAGACGACCTCGGGCGAATCAGAAATTGCCCTGGCCAAGCACCTGAAGGAGACGGGAGCCAAGTTCTACGGCGCTTTCTGGTGTCCCCACTGCCAGAAGCAAAAACAGGTGTTTGGCAAGGAGGCGATGGAATTCGTGCCCTACGTCGAATGTTCTGAACCCGATCGGCGGCCTACGGTGGCCTGTCAGGTGGCAGACATCAAGGGCTATCCCACCTGGGATATCAACGGCCAGCGCTCGACGGGCGAGAAAAACCTGGCTGAACTGGCCGATCTATCTGGCTATCAGGGGCCACGCGACTTCAAGTACCAGCTGCCGCCCCAATAGCGCTTGCTTCGGCTAATCAAAGCGGCTTACCGTGGCTCGGTGCAGCGCTCAGCTGTTCTAGCCCGGTAGGCCGCTACCTGTTTTTGCAGCAAGAGCAGGCCCCGATCGTGGATGCCCGCCTGGGCTAGAGCGTCAATCGTCTGGTTCAGGTAATCAGCAGCGGTGCCGAGGGCTCCCTGGGCTGTAGCCAGATGGCGCACCGTGGCGGCCTGCTCCAGGTTGCCCGCGTAGGAGTCGCGGCTGCGGTCGATCAGAAAGGCAATCGCCAGCAGTGGGCCGGTTGGCGTCACCACCTTTACCCAACGGGGAATGTAGGAGGCCACCACCATTTCCCGCCGCCAGAGCAGCAGCATCTCCTGGTGCAGTATCTGGGGTGCAATCCGGTAGATGACGCCCCGACAGCTGCCGCCCCGATCCAGACCCAGCATCAGGCCCGGATTTTCGGGTGTACCCCGGCCCAGCGGCGTCCAGAGGCAAAACCGGCGGTGAAACCCATGCACCGTGCCCACCTGCTGCTCAACATATTCGATCACCGGATTCCAGATCAGAGAGCCATAGGCAAATACCCAGACCGGCGCGCCCGGATTCTGGCTGAGGATAGCAGCAATCGAGGCCTGGAGCTCGGCTTCGCTCAGGACATAGAGGCCCAGATTGGCCTGGGCGATCAGCTGCTGTAGCCGTCTATTTTCCAGGTCGGCGCGGGTCAGGGACATGACAGGAGGTGAGAAACAGCACTCTGGACAGCTAGTGTAGCCTGTCTCACCGGGTTCAACTGTAAATCCGATTGCCGGAGCTAGGGTTCAACACCCAGCACCTGGGCAAGCCGCTGCTGGTCTTTAAAACTCACCCGCAGCCGCCCGCTCTCGATATCCCGCACCCAGCTCTGACTCTTGCCCAGATGACTTGCCAGGGCGCGCTGGCTCAGCTCCAGCCGTTTGCGGGCCGCCAGAATCTGCTGGCCCGATAGGGTGCGCCGCTCGGCCTGGAGATAGCTCGGGCGCAGTTTTTGAGTGAGCGCCTGTTTGGACGTCTGTTTGGGCGCTTTGGCCACTTTGCAGGACTGGCCTTCCCAATCCTCCGGCAGCTCAAAGCAGCGGAAGCGGGCCTGCATCAAGCGCTGCCATTTGTCTCGGGGAGCCGCATCCGTTAGGCGAAAGTCTCTGCTGCCGTCTTCCGTCCAGAAAGCCAGGGCGGCTTCGGCATCATCGGGCAGGTCGGCCAGTCTGGCCCAGAGGGGCTGGATTTCGATCGGGTAGGTGAGGGGGTCAAAGTGGGGCTTGAGGCCATAGCGATTGAGCACTTCCAGATCGCCCTCAAACGACCGCAGCAGCCGCTTCCGCTCCTCGCGCTGGTTTGCCGCCCTGAGCAACCGCTGTTCGCCGTAGGCAATCCGCATCAGGGTCGGGACAGTGATCCGCTGTTCTGCCCCCATGCGGGTTTTAAACAGCAGCCAGAGCATCATCCGGGCCACGCCTTCATGCTGCTGCCAGATGCTCATCACGTTCAGCAGCAGCGATTGGGGCAGGGTGCCGTACTGGTAAAACTGGGTGCCGGCCCTGGCTCCCTGGCGATTCAGGAAGACCTCGGCCCAGGGTCCGGCCTGGATGGTGAAGGTGAGCCCGGTCAGATGTTTACAGCCCTGATCATCTTCCTGAAAGTGATGCTGGGTTTTCACCAGCTGCCAGAGGGGGCTCTGGGGAAGGGCGACCTTTTTGACCTTGCCCTGGGGCGACCAGTCCACCGCTACCAGCAAGTTACAGGGTTGCTCCACCAGGGTTTGAATCAGGGTGAGCTTGGCCAGTTTGCTCAGGTCTTTGCGCTTGCCCAACCCCAGGTAGCCAGAAATCTCCTGATCGTTCAGCGTAAAGCTCTGCTCCCAGGGGCGCTCTAGCGCAGTCGCATAGGCCGCATAGATCAGATGCAAACAGGTGGCCCGGATATCCCAGACGGTGAGTGCTGCTTCTGCCGCTGCGGCAGCTAAACCCGAGGCATCGGGACTCCGAGAGTCTGCCAGACAAATCGTGATCTCGCCCCTGCCACCGCTCACCTGCCGTCGATGGCAGAGGTTGCCCGCACCATCGGGCTGCCAGGGCAGGGACTGGCGCTGGGCCAGAACGTTACAGGCTTCCCAGATCACGATCGCAGAAGCAAAGGAGTGGGTTTTGCCATTCAAAAACAGGCGTGGGCTGGTGCTGACTTTAGCGTCAACTTTACAGCGGCCCTTCTTCGCCTGGAGCGGGATCGGCGCATCATTCAGGCAGGCAGCAACACAGAGCGGCTGGTCATAGAAGCCCTCACAGTTGTTGCACAAAAGCGGGTCGATCCAGAGCTGCTGATCTTCCTGCTTGATCGCACCAGTTGGACAAAGCGGTAGACAGTCGTTGCATTGGGTGCAGAGGCTTGTGACGGTATAGGCCATAGTCTCACGCCGTTACTCAAAATTTGCCTATGGGGATCGTAGAGTTTTATCAATAGCTGTATTAATTGCGGATTAATCCTGGTCGTATTTATATGAATCTTATCTGTATCAACCGTTGGGCTTGACTGAACCTGGGTCTGCTTAACCAAAGGCAGAGCCAACCAAGGACAAGTTCTCCTCCCAGTTATTTCACCTTGCTCCCGAGATGCTCTCAAGCTGCTCCCAGATTGCTCCCAGATTGCTCCCAAGCTGCTCCCAAATTGCGATCTGCAATTCCAATCGGTTTAGCATTAGTTCTACTTCAGAGATATTCCTAGTTTTGTTCAGGAAGAGCTATCAAAGAATTTCTTTATAATTTCTGGATTCGTCAAATCTTGACGTTTTATGGTAGCTCGCTTTAGGAATAACGATCCGAGAACTCTTCAAGTGTTGCTTAAAAAACGGGCGCGGAGGCGTGACGCAAGCGTGACGTAGAAACACCTGTTTTGAGCAGGGGAAGCCTGCTGTTGTTGTAGAGCCATACAGCCTGTCAAAGCGGACCTGACAGCTCCATCGCTACAGGTTGCTCAATTTCTAGCCCCCTAACCCATAAAGACTCAGGCCAGATCACGTGGGACTCTATCTCGATTCTGAAAACCAGCTCAGCTCAGGCTCTCAATCGCTGCAGGCTCAAACGTACGGTCAAGGAATAGCGCAATTGAATTTGTCAGCGCCGATTAGCCAAAAACGACCTGCTATAAGTAAGGTAGCGGCAGCATAACCGTTGAGCGTTTGCTCTTTGCAGCTGCCGACATACGCTGTTTGCTCTCTACTGCAAATGCAGCGACTAACGCTATCGCAATAGGCGGAGGAATCGAACAGGGCATAGGTTTTCCATCCACAGTTCAAGCTCTGCTGGAGCCAGTCATCATGCAATCCCAGTTCACGCAATTCCAGGGCCGTGATCCGCCCGACGCCGCTGAATGGGTTGCCCTGCAATCAATCCAGACTCGTGAACAGCCTCGTCGCTATTTTGATCCCGAAAAGCTGGAGCAGTTGGCCGAGTCGATTGCCCAACATGGCATCCTGGAGCCGCTGCTGGTCCGCCCTTTAGAGGATGAGCGGGCGCGCTATGAGCTGGTAGCTGGCGAAAGACGGTATCGGGCTGCGCTTAAACTGGCCCTGCCCAGCGTGCCCGTCGTGGTGCGTCAGCTCAGTGACGAAGAGGCGGTACAGTTTGCCCTGATCGAAAACCTCCAGCGGGAAGACCTCAACCCAATTGAAGAAACCGAAGGCGTCTTGCAACTCCTGGCCCTGAAGCTGGGGCTGCCGGTACAGGCCGTGCCGCCGCTGCTCTACCAAATGAAAAACGGCCTGGAAAAAACCGGGGCCAGGAATAACGGCATTCCTAACTTCAAACCGGCCCAAGAGCAGGAAATCCAGGCCGTGTTTCAAAGCCTGGGACTAATGAGCTGGCTCTCCTTCACCTGCAACCGCCTGCCGCTGCTGAATCTCCCCCCTGAAGTGCTGGAGGCGATTCGCCAGGGCCAAATTACCTACACCAAAGCGCTGGCAATTGCTCGGGTCAAAGATCCGACGCAGCGCCAAACCCTGCTGCAACAGGCCATCACCGAAAACCTCTCCCTCAGCCAGATTCGGGCCGCGATCAGGCAGCTCAAACCGCTATCCGAACTGCCCTCGCCAAAAGTTCAAATTACTACCCTGCACCAGCGGCTGTTGAAGGCCAAGCTATGGGAAGATCCGCAGCGGTGGCGGCAGGCAGAGCCCCTGCTGGCCCAGCTAGAAGCCCTCCTGGGGCCAGACCAGCCAGACCGATAGGTTCAGCCTAGATAAACTCAAGCTGATTAACCCAGACCAAAGCAATTCACCAATCAGAGTCTTGAGTAGACAAACTTTCCCCACCGCAGCCTTCAACCCTCAACTGTAAATTGTTGACAACCAACAACCCCATCACTACAGTAAGCTAGGCCCATAGGTTACGGACATAAATTCTGCAAAAACTTCAAATAACATTCTATGCTGAATTTGAGCAACTACAAAGTTTTGACCTTTGACTGCTACGGAACGCTGATTGACTGGGAGACCGGCATATTAAACGCTCTGATGCCGTTACTGGAACAACATGGAGTTCACCTGAGCGCAGACGAAATTCTCAGGCATTATGCTGAATTTGAGTCGGCTTTAGAGGCAGGCTCATACCGCCCCTATCGACAGATCCTAGCGGGCGTGGTGCAGCAGTTTGGCGAACGGTTTGGCTTTACGCCCAGCGAGGCCGAACAGCAGTCCCTGCCCGATTCTGTCCAGGACTGGCCCGCTTTTGCTGACACGGTTGCGGCGCTCCAGCAGCTGCACCAAACCTATAAACTGGTGATTCTCTCCAACGTAGATGACAGTCTGTTTGCCCAAACGAATCGGCGATTGGTGCAATTCTACGACGTGGTGACAGCAGAGCAGGTGCAGAGCTACAAACCCTCGCTCAACAACTTCAATACCCTGATCCAGCGGGCGGGGGTGCCGAGCCAGCAAATTCTGCATGTCGCCGCCAGCCTCTACCACGACATCGTCCCAGCCAGCAGTCTGGGGTTGGCTACGGTCTGGGTAAACCGCAGGCACGATCAGACTGGGTCGGGGGCGGCACCGGAGGCAGCAGGTAAGGCGGATTTGGTTGTACCTGACTTGCAAACGCTGGCCGATCTGGTGCAGGCTGGTAGCTAATTCGATGCTGCTCAAACCCTGAAACTTGACATAAAAAAGCTGCCCCCGCAGAGGCAGCCATAGTTCAAGGAGATTCACAACGACTTGACAAAAGAGGGACGGCCTAGCCTTTGGTGACGGTTTGCCAGAGCTCTTTCAGCAGCTGTTTGATCTTCTGCTCTTTCTGGGCAATCGTCGCGCCTGCTTCACCGGCCTTGACTTCAAAGTCGGTCTGCTTGCGATCGAGCCAGAATTCGCCGGTCTCTACAGCTTTGGCCTTCACCTTGTTATACCAGACCTTGGTTTCTTGCATGTCTTCTCGGAATTCTTGCTTGAAGGCATCGTAGCGTTCGCCGTAGTGGCCCGCCAGCTTGCGGTCGGCGAAGGCCAGCAGCTGATTTAGCTTGGTCACAACTGGCTTGACCTGGGCCTGGGTCTGTTCGTCGTTCCAGAAGGCGGTGATTCGGTCCAGAATGGCCTGAACGGATGCGGGCAACGGGTTGGCGGAGCCGGGATCGGGCTGCTCGGTCGCTGCGGGCTCGGTGTCTGTCAGGTCGGGAGCCGCTGTGCTGATCGGATTCACGACCGGTGTGGTACCACCCACAGGGGCGTCCACAATGGCGATTTGGGGTTTGGACTGATGGGTCGGTGAGGCAGATTCTAGAAGCGCTTCGACAATAGTTTCGTCAGTGATGATTTCATTCACGACAGTTTTGTCAGTGCTACCAGCATCGGTCACTTCAGAGCTAGCGGCAGAATTAGTATCAAGGTTCACCGCATCCATATCTTCGATTGTCACCGTGACGGGTTTGACTTCGGGTGCTGCTTCGCTTGCTGCAGGTTTCTTCAGCAGTTCGGCCAGATTGGATTCTTTAGCGATCGACTGAACTTCTGTGCCGCCTTCCTTCAGCTCCGAAACAGTTTGGGTCAGCGCCTCCTGAAAGATTTTGCGGATGCGGTCGATGCGGTCGCCGCCCACGGATTTGACTTTCTGTAAATCAGCAGTCAGCTGGTCTTTAATAGATTCGGGCATGGTTCCCTCCAAAATTGGATCATAAATTGAGATGAATCGGAATCGGGTAGGTCAAATCGGGCTGTGATCAAACCTGCCCTTCTGGCTAGCTGCCCTGGGCCTAGCTAGCCGTCACGTCCACGGTGGTGTCAGTTGAGTTGGCCTGCTCGCGTACCTTGTTGCGGCGCTCTAGCACGAATTGGGAGAATTCTGAGGCGAGCAGCGTGATCACCATGCCGTCGTCCAACCAGCCCAGAATCGGCATAAAGTCGGGAGAAATATCCAGCGGGCTAAACAGATAAACCAGCGAGGCCGCAACCATCAACCAGCGGTATTTGGGATTCCGAAAATGCTTGCGAAAATTGCTGTGAACAAACTGTTGAACGAATCGGCTGAGGAATTTCATTGCGCTACCCTTCACTACAGTTCTAATCATTGCAGATACCCTCGGAGCTGTCTGGTGTAGAAAACCCCAGGTTTTGTCGTAAAAGTCCCATCCTCCGGTCGGGCGATATAGAATCGATGGGTGCTCTGCCGAGTAGCCTGGATCGCCAGGTTAATCACTCGCCCGTTTGTTGCCATTTTGTTGCCATGACATTCCTACAGCTTTGGGGCGCGCTGCTGATTTTTGTCCTCTGTCCGCTGCTGGGCGGGCTGCCGCTGATTGGCTGGATCGTCAAAGCCGCGACAGGTCAGGATCTGCGTCAGGTCGGGACGGGCAACATCAGCGTTTCAGCAGCGTTCTACCACGGGGGGCGCTGGGTAGGAGTTCTGGCCGTGCTGTCGGAGGCTCTGAAGGGGATTCTGGCCGTGCTGCTGGCCCGCTACTACTTCCCGGCCAACTCGGAATGGGAAATCATCGCCCTGATCATGCTGGTGATGGGCCGCTACTGGGTTGCCAAGGGCGCAGGCACAACCAATGTCGTCTGGGGCTACCTGGTGCATGACCCGATTACTGCCGGTCTAACTGCCCTGATCGGCGGGATTGGCTTCACCCTACTGCGCGAGAAAACCACCGGCAGGCTGGGCGTTTTGGCCTTGCTGCCGCTGCTGACCGCGATCCGCCATCCCAACTCGGGCCGCCTCCAGGCCATGACGCTGATCCTGAGTCTGCTGATAGGCTGGATCTATCAGAAAATCCCCGACGACCTCGACCTGCCCCCCGACCGCGTCCAATCTAGCTCTAGCACCATGTTTCGGTTTTTTCGCGGCGACCGCGCCCTGCTTTCCCTCGACCAGCCCCTGCGTTCCGACCGAGTGGGGGCCAAGGCTGCTACCCTCTCCCAGCTATTGCGCTGGGGCTATCCGGTGCCTTTTGGCTGGGTGCTGGCTCCCGGCGACGAAGCTGCGCCCCTAATTGCTGCCCTCGATCCCGCACCGGATCGGCCTTTGGTGGTGCGCTCCTCGGCTTTGGGCGAAGATTCCGAGGCGGCCTCGGCAGCGGGGCAATACGAATCGTACCTGTATATCACCAGTCGGCCCGCCCTGGAGCAGGCGATCTTGCGCTGTCAGGCCTCCTACAGTCTTCCCAATGCTCAGCGCTACCGGCAGGAGCGGGGTCTAGAGGGCAAAACCGGCATGGCGGTGCTGGTGCAGACCCAGGTGCAGGGCTTGGTGTCGGGCGTGGCCTTCAGTCGTGACCCGATCTCGCGGCAGGGGGAAGCGGTGGTGGTGGAAGCCCTGCCGGGGATGGCGACGGGCGTGGTGTCGGGTCAGACAACCCCCGCCCAGTACCGGGTCTGGATCGACGAGGAGGCTGTAGCTGCTGCTGGAACCGGGGCTGGAACTCAAGACTGGCGGCTGCCCGAGGGCCTAGATCTGCCCGTAGAACAGCTGCCCGTAGAACAGCTGCCCGTGGAGCAGACCCACCCCACCGCCGAAATTCCGCTCTCCCTGATCCAGCAGGTGGCCTACCTGGCCCGCCAGCTCGAAGCCCGCTACCACGGTCTGCCCCAGGACATCGAATGGAGCTACGACGGTGAACAGCTCTGGCTGCTGCAAGCCCGCCCGATCACCACGCTGCTGCCGATCTGGACCCGCAAAATTGCCGCTGAGGTGATTCCGGGCTTTATTCACCCACTCACCTGGTCGATTAACCGTCCCTTGACCTGCGGCGTCTGGGGCGAGATTTTTAGCATTGTTTTGGGCGACCGGGCGCGGGGGCTAAACTTCGAGGCCACCGCCACCCTGCACCGCTCCGCCGCCTACTTCAACGCCTCGCTGTTGGGCGAGATCTTCCGCCGCATGGGCCTGCCACCGGAAAGCCTGGAGTTTTTGACGCGGGGGGCCAAGTTCAGCAAACCGCCCCTGACCAGCACCTTGCGCAACCTGCCGGGACTGCTGCGCCTCGCCGGGGCCGAATGGCGGCTGGAAACCGAGTTTAACCAGGAGCAATCCCAGTTCGAGCAGGGCTTTGCTGCCCTGGCCCAGCAGCCGGTTGACACCCTCGCCCCAGAGGCGCTGCTGGCCCGCATCGAGCAGATCCTCGCCCTGCTGAAGCGCGCCACCTACTACAGCATCCTCGCCCCGCTCAGCGCCGCTCTGCGGCAGGCGATCCTCAAGGTAGACCAGACCAGCCTCGACAGCAGCGCCATGCCGGAAGTTGCCGCCATTCGCGCCCTGCAAGCCATCGCCCAGCAGCCCGAAGCCGCCCAGCCCCAGCAGCTGGCCGAGTTCCTGCAAACCTACGGCTACCTCAGTGAAGTCGGCACCGACATTGCCGTAGCTACTTGGCGAGAAGACCCAGGCCCGGTCGAAGCCCTGCTGCACCAGTTCCGCCAGTCCCCTCCCGCCTCGCCGCCCCCGGCTGCCGCCGCTTCTTCCTGGAAAACCCGTCAGGCCCAGCGTCGCCTCTCCCTAAAGGGCCGCGTCACCGCCTGCTATAGCCAGCTGCTGGCCGAACTGCGCTGGAGCTTTGTCGCCCTGGAAAATCACTGGCTCAAGTCGGGCCTGCTCCACCAGCCGGGCGACCTGTTTTTCCTCAACTTTGCCGAAGTCCAGCAGCTCGTCGCCGCCCCGACCGCCATCCCCGACCTACCTGAGCTGATTGCCCAGCGCCGCCGCCAGCTCGACCAGGACCGCCAGCTGACGCCCCCCTGGCTGGTCTACGGCAACAGCCCGCCTGCCGCCCTGCCGCTCAGCCCCGTGATTGCTCAAGCCCGACTCCAGGGAATTCCGGCCAGTCCGGGTCAGGTAGAGGGCGAGGTGCTGGTGCTGCGCGATTTCCAAAACCTGCCCGCCATCGACCGCAACAAGATTCTGGTGGTGCCCTACACCGATTCGGGTTGGGCCGTACTGCTGGCCCGAGCGGGCGGCCTGATTGCCGAGGTGGGCGGCCAGCTGTCCCACGGGGCAATTGTGGCCCGCGAGTACGGCATCCCCGCCGTGATGAACCTCCCTAACGCTACCCAGGTGCTGCAAACCGGCCAGCGGGTGCGATTAGATGGCGCGACAGGTGTGGTGGAAGTGGTGCGGGATCTGATTTCCTAGCGAATGCGGGGCAGTGAAACAACAGACTTTGCAGTGTGAATTTTTTGTTACAAAAAGGGGCGTTTTAAGAAACTTTTGGTGAAGAAATCTCTGCTAGCGCCGATCTCCTCAAAGGCTTTAGAAGGCTGAAAGTAAAGTGACGTGGTTGGATTAAGCCCCTCCGCGAACTATCTTGCTGCTGCCAACCCTCTCTAAATTGCCCAAGCGATATTTGATATGAAAGTTCTTCTCCCTGAAAATACAGAGTTAATCGGATTTGAGCGTGAATTGCAGAAGACCCTAGAGCAAGCAGACCTAGCGGGCTACGCCTTGATGGGATTTGCTTTTCGGGAAGCACGAGGACGCGCACTACATGAAATTGATGCGCTTCTGCTGATAGAACCCTGTATTTTTGTCTGCCTTGAAGCAAAAAGCTATCACGGTAAATGGACAGGTAGCCAGAATCAAAAGTGGATGAGCAATGGCAATGAGATCAAAGCGGTGGGCACTAACCCCTATAAGCAGGTTGACAAATATAGCTTCGTCATTGAGGGGCGGCTAAGGCAACAAGTTTTTAATGATATTACGTTCTATGTCAACGGTTTTATTGTCGCACCAGATCAGGCGGAAATCGCGATCCAGGATGCTGTTGTTGATCAGTTCCAACCGGGGCGGGCGGTTAATATTTGTCATCTTTCCAAGCTTGAATCTGTTCTTGCTGGAATATTTACTGGCAGTAAATTAATAGATGCAAAAACGAAGGTTCGAGAAATTGGGTTGGAGCAAATTATTAGTACATTGACCAACATTTCTGTTGATCAACTTGACCAACTTATAACAACTAAGCCGTCGCAGCCAAGAACCTCCTCGGTTAAACCACCGGAAGAGGTAGACGAAGTTGATCAACAGTTCGCTTCTCAAAGCACAGAACCAGCCATTCCTGAACCTTTTGCGCCTAGTACAGCGGACGGGATAAATCCTGCTCCAGCCGCTTCGACGCCAGCTGAAGTCTTATCCCCTGATGCAGACGCCTCAAGACCAAAGGCAGGTTTGTCCTCTGCTCCAAGCACTTCAACGTCAAAGCCTCGACGCAGCCGCTTTAAACCGATTGCTGCCGCAGCAGGCATTTTATTAGCGTTAATCTCTACCGGAGCCGCCGCCACTCAGTTTTTCTGGAACGATCATGCTTGCGAGTCTACAGAAACACAAATCAATGATGCCTGTTACAAAGACCTTGCCCGTACACCGCTGCGGGTAGGCATCTTGGCTCCCCCAGAGCAGTATGCCAAGTTCAGAACCTATTTAAAGGAACAACTTGGCTCCAGGACATTAGATGTGGTGATCGAGGGCAGTACAGACATGAAATATACCGAAGCCCAAAACAAAATTGCCAAACGGGAGTGGGATGTTGTTTTCGCGCTTTCGCCCATGAATGGCATGAGGGCAAAAGACAATGGCTACGCCTGGATGGCTCGGATGTTTCCTGACAACCCGCCAACCTACCAGTCAGTCCTTTATGTGAAAGCCGATAGTTCAATCCAATCTCTCAACGACATCAAAACGACTACAAAGATTGCCTTGGGGGATGTTAGCTCTGCCTCCAGCTTCTACATGCCCGTATACGACCTGTTTGGAAAAAGCATGACGGTCTCAACCGGCCATCGAAGCAGCAAGATTAGGGATCTAGTTGCAAGTGGTATGGCAGATATAGGGGCGGGAGTCTACAGCAGCATCAAAAACAATCCCCAGTTTCGAATCATTCATTTGAGCCGGGAGATTCCTGGCTCTGGGGTCTACATTTCTCCCAAAATCTCTGCGGCTGATCGGGATACGATTCAACAAGTTATGCTCAATGCCCCTGAAGACATTCGGAAGCAGGCAAACTACGGCGAGGGAGAGGAACCGGACTATGAGGCATTCAGAGGTATTTCACTGAGAGCTGACGAGGTTTTATCTTGTGCAAACTTTGGGCAACAGCCAGTGCAATTCTTCTGCAACAACCAGAGCCATTCGGCGTCTCCTCAATCTGCTGAGGGTGTTGTAGGTGCGGTCATTGGATTTACAAATCAAGGTGAGGGGATCGTGAGCCTCCGATTTAAAGCAGACAGTGGCAAGGTCTGCCAAATCTCAATCCCTCTCAAGACCATGAGCAGCATTCCAAACGGCACGTCGCCCGGAATGATCAACAAGAAACGGATTAGCCTGATAGGAGTGAATCTGGAGGATGTGCCAGGACAGAATTGCCAATTGATGATCACAAATCCAAGTCAAATCCAGGTTCTCTAAAATCGACCCTCCAGCTTTTGTATGAACCAATTTGCGGCGGCTGTATTCTTTCAGTAGCGAGTCATTCCAGGGTTTGTTCAATTAGAGCAATCGGCGAATTGATCAGTATTGGGGAAGCCCGAGTAGCATTGGCCACCTGGCGAGTACGGCCATCTTTGCAGTGATATTTCTGGCTGTGGTCTGGGCGCAAATCGCCTCTAAACGATTTAACCCCTTGCTCTACTGGGATACGATCACTGCCTCGACTACGGTGGGAACGACGCTGGCAGATTTGTCGATCTCTCGCTTGGCATTGGCTACACAGGTGGTGCCCTGCTTTTGCTGTCACTGCTCTGGTGCAGGTCGGGTGCCTGACATGCAGAACTTGAGAGATGTGGTAGGGTTGCAGATGATCCAAAGCGCCGCATTCACCTGGAGGTCAGCATGACGAGTTTCAAAGTCATGAGCTGGAACGTCGAGAATCTCTACCCGGCAGGTTCCCCCTATGGCCCGGAAACCCAGGCCGAATATGAGCAGAAGCTCAGCGGTCTGGCCGAAGTGATTCTCCAGCTTGACCCGGATCTGGTAGCGCTTCAGGAAATTGGCGATCTGGATGCCCTGGCAGACCTGACGGCTCGACTAGAGGATCGCTATCCCCATACCGCCACCGCCAGCCCCGATAGTCGCGGCATTCGGGTTGGCTATCTGTCCAAGCTGGAGATTGCTGCCGAGCCCGAAGAAATTTCAACCTTTCCCCCCAGCGGACTGGCTTCCGTGCCGGGGATTGATCGCTCCGGCAACCCCAAGCTAGTCACCGAGATGAGCCGCCCCGCTCTGCTGATTGCCGTGACGCCCCAGCCGGGCCAGTCGGTTTATCTGCTGAACGCCCACCTCAAGTCAAAGCTGCTGAGTTTTCCCAGCGCCTCGGGCCAGCCCCGGTTTGCCCCCAAAGACGAAGACGAACGGGCGCGGGTGGCCGGATTTGCCCTGCTGAAGCGAACCGCCGAAGCCGTTGCCCTGCGCGTTGCGGCCAACCGGATTCTGGAAAAGAGCAGCCAGCGAGGTCTGATTCTACTGGGCGATTTGAATGATGTGCCCGAGGCCGCCACGACCCAAATTCTCTACGGTCCCGGCGGCAGTCAGATTGGCACCCCCGGATTTGGCCGACCCGACCGGGGCGATGACACGAGGTTGTTTAACCTGGATGCGCTGATTGCACCAGAAAGGCAGTTTTCGCGAATTTATCAGGGCCAAGGCGAATTGATTGATCACATTCTGGCAAGTATTGAGCTGATGCCCGGTACTCCACCCAATCTCCCCACCGTAGATAGCCACATTGACATTTTCGGCAAACTGCCTTCCATCACCGATAACCCCAGCGATCGCCGCAGTAATCAGGACAATGATCCGAAAGTATCTCCTTCCGACCATACGCCAATTACAGCCCTGTTTCAGCTATAGGGTTTAGCCCTGCTGGAGCCCCTTAAACGTAGCTAAAGCTCGGGCTAGTGAGGCTGAGGCCGGACGGGGCATCTCCCAGGATGGCCATGCGTTCTGGGACATTCTGGCCCTGGGTATAGAACACCACAGCCCGGCTGACGCCGCTACCGCTAAACAGGTCGAGTCGGTAGTCGCTAGGGCTGCCCTTGAGCTGGATCACATCCTGGCCGATTGTGAAGTCGGTGATGATCGCGAAGCCATTGCTGAGGGAATCGTCGTTGGCGGTGTTGGGGTCAGAGTCGATGTAGAACACAGAGGACTGGTCGCCCAAAACAAATCGGTCGCGGCCCGCGCCGCCGGTCATGGTATCGATCGCGGTGGGGTTGAAGGTAAACCGGTCGGGACTGCCGGACAGAATATCGTCCCCGTCGCCGCCCAGCAGGGATTTGTCGCCCGTGACGGCCCCAATCAGCAGATCGTCGCCGCTGCCGCCGCTGGCGATACTGGGGTTATCGGGGTTAGAGAAATTCGCCTCGATCGTGATCTGGTCATTGCCCTCGTCGCCGTTGATCGAGCCGTTGCCCGACAGGATATCGTTGCCCTGGCCGCCCGACAGAGAACTGCCCCTGGGCGCAAAGTTGAGCGCATAGCGGATCGTATCGTCGCCCCCGTCACCCGTCACCACTACCTGCTGGTTAGAGGAGCCAGTCAGCGTTCCGGCAAACCCAAAGATCGAGTCGTTGCCGCGTCCGCCCACGATTCGTTTGACGTTGGTGGCCTGAATCACATCGTTGCCGTCGTCACCGCGCACTTTGTCCGTTAGCTGCGAACCGACTGGCTGGCCGATCTCGATTGTGTCGTCGCCCGCGCCGCCCGACACCTCGCTAAAGCTGGCATCATTGGCCCCCAGAATCACGTCGTTGCCGCTGCCCCCAAACAGAAATCCCGTGCCGTTGGCCAGAATAAAATCATCGCCGTTACCACCAAACACCAGGTCGCGTCCGATCCCAACCACCAGGGCATCATCGCCATTGCCGCCATCCAGGATGTCGTTGCCGCCAGCGGTGGTAATCGTGTCGTTGCCGTCCAGACCCCAGATCAGGTTGTCGCCGCTGCTCCGGTCGATCTGGTCGTCCTGGTTGGTGCCGAAGGTGGGCGTATAGGACAGGAACGGCACGCCCTGGAAGGCATAAGGGGCTGTCAGGAAATTGCCCAAGAGCTGCCCAATTGTCACCTGTCCCGAAGCAAGCGCGTTCAGGTAAATTCTAAGAATCGACGAAGCAGTTGCAGGATTGACAGCGAATAGGAAAGGAGTAATAGCCATAGGAATAGATAAGGGTAATTGATTGAGTTATAAACAGATGTCAGTGACCCATCAACTGGGAACGAGCTTTTCCCTGGTGAAGCAGGCTGAAACGAACGGGCTAAATATAGACGAAGTAGGCCGCCGTGAGATTGAGATTAGATACGCCATTCAGAACGGCAATTTCATCGTTGACAATTCCCAAGTTCGGATTGCTATAGAGAATTCGAGTGCCAACGGCGGTATTCACCAGACTATATTGTCTGGATATACCCTGAAGAATGATTTTGTCTTCCTGGGGGCTGAAGTCCAGCAGCCGGGCTGATGCTGCCTGACCCAGATAGAAGGGTCGCGAACTGCTGAAACTGTCGCTCTGGCCGCCCAGGACAAACTGGTCGCTGCCTGCCCCGCCCGTCAGGCTGTCTACATCGGTAGCTCGGGTGAGTCCGCGAATAAACAGGCCGCCGCTATAGGCATCCAGCACGTCGTTGCCTTCCCCGCCGTCTAGAATATCGCGGCCATCCGAGGTGGCAAAAAAATCGTTGCCCTTGCCGCCGCTAAACCGATCGGTTGCGTCCGGCGTCTGGGTGTTGCTGGAGGTGAGTCGGTCGTTGCCCGCGTCGCCGTTTAGCACTCCATAGCCATTCACCAGATCCAGGCCATCGCCACCGTTCAGGGTTCCAGCTCCGCTCAGGATGTCGTTACCTTCATCGCCGGTGATCTGGTCGGAGCGTTGGCCGACGGTAAAAAAAGGGCTGGTCAGAAATGATTCGCCCGTGATCCGGTCGATGCCTGCGCCGCCGGAGATCAAATTGAAGTTGCCCCGCACCGTGATCTGATCGTTGCCGCCCTCGCCTAAAACCCAGTTCTGGCCGCCGCCCGCGTTGATCTGGTCGTTGCCCTCGCCGCCCGCAATCAAATCGTCGCCGCCGAAGGTGGTAATCAAATCACTGCCGCCCAACCCCTGCACCTCGTTGCGAAACAGGGAGCCGGTCAGCAGATCGTTGCCGTTGGTGCCAACCAGATGGTTTACCGTGGTGGGATAGAGCTGGGAGCCCGCCAGAGACAGGCTGGCAGTTGGGGTGAAGCCTTTGCGCAGGCCGATGTCTAGCTGGTAGGAGAGCTGGGTATCGCTGCTGCGGATAGCGTCGGCCAGGATGTCGCCAAACGGAATCCGTACCGTGAAGCCCCTGGAGCTATAGCTGATCTGGGCAAAGGTGAGATTGGCATCGCCGAACACGTTGGGCTGCCGCACCGCCACCCGCCCTGGCTGGTTTTGCTCGGTTTCAAAGTCGATCTGAAACTCGTTCAGGAAGGTGAGCTTGCCGAAGGCTGACCGTTGACCCGCCTGCGCGGGCTGGGAGAATTGGGGTAGGGTTTGGTTAAATTCGACGGTCAGCAAAAAATCTGTCCCCGCAAAGGCGCTGCTGGTGCGGGTGATTCTAAACGCCATTTTAATACCTCAATGAACTGCGTTGACATAGCCCCAGTGGGCCGTGGACTGCAACATTGAGGAACACACAGAGAAGGTCTGAAAGCCGCTCGACCAAATCCACAGCTGCTGCCAGCCTGAGCGACAGATCTCGGCTAACAGGCGCTGGACTGGAATTCGGCTATGTCATCTTTCAGCTCACTGGATAGAAATCATGATTTCGGATGTGAAGTTTTGATGAAGCATGGCGGAGGCCTCAACCAGATATGCGGTGAGCTTGAGCAGAGATTTGGACGAAATTTCTGTCCCATTCTTGAGAAATTTGGGTTCTTCCAGAATTACCGTGGTGCCTTCCACATCTAGTGTGTGGACAAGAGCGATTGAGGGTTTATGTCATGATCAGAGCAGATGAGTTGGGGGGCATAGCCTATGGACAACCAGTTTCAAATTCCGCTTGACCTGCCCGATGTGCGCATCATCGAGGTGAGCAAGGTCAAAAACGAGTGGTTAATTCGGGTGGAAAGTACGTTGAATGGGACGACCTGCCGCAAGTGTGGTCGGGCGATTGAG
>JBJTUI010000161.1:0-2685 GCA_046080625.1 Elainella sp.
GCCCCAGCCCTGTCAAGGTGTTAAATCCAGGCCAGAGAATAATGCTGAAACCGCGATTTCTCGTTCTGAATTTTCAATCTCTTGCCAAGGAAAATTGGGTTTTTATAATCTGGCCGTAAACCAAAACGGTCAAACCCAGCATCCTCGTTTGTCACCTTGACAGGGCTGGGGCGTAGCCCCCAAACCCCCACCATCCGACAAATATTTGTACCTACCTACTTAGCCTCCGAAGCATTCCACGAACAGGAGTTCTGCCCATGACCAGCCCATTTTCGACTTTCCAGGAGTTTTCGGAAACCAAAGGCCCGATCTACACTTTTGCCAACAACCCGACGATGATCGGTATTCTGCTGCTGATCTGCCTGGGAATCACCATTTACTTCTTCTACGCCTCGTTCCAGATCGACCGGGATCACAAACCTCAAAGTCCTGCAGCCCTGGGAATTTTGCTCCTCGCTGGCGGCGTTTCGCTGGTCACGGCCTTGCTGCCGCCCCAGTCGGCCAAACAGCCAGTCGAGTCCTCCCGGATCGAGCTGCACCACGCCGAACCCAGGACCGAGAGACGAATCAGCCCTTTGGCGTTGGGGATGACTCTGACGAGTTCCGTCCTGTCGGCTGGCGCTAAACCGTTCCTGAAGCGGCGTTCGTCTCGGCGTCGTCGCTAATATCGTCCTCACGTTCCATTTGCTTTCCTCGATTGATATTTGGGTATCGCTGGGTACGGGTTGACCGTACCCAATTTCTTAGCTATTTCTCATCCACCTAACTCAAGGCTATAGATCCAGCAGGCGAACTGGGGGTTCAATACGGGACAGCAAACCATCTGCGCAATAGTTCGTCAGGTGGGAACTGCGATATCCCTCCTGGCTCCACAGCACTGGGAAAAAGCTTTCATCCATATTAGTATCGCCAATTCGCTTATAGCGCCCATAAATATAGCCAGGGCGATTTGTCGCATGAAACCGGGTTTGGGCCGGAATCGTATGCAGACCGATACTGTAGAACGTTCCTTCTGTGCGGGTTGTGGGCAGCAAACCGTGCCAGGTTCGGCCATGGTGGAAGGCACAGCCGCCCGCTGGAATTTCCACTACAACCAGCTCCGGTTCGGCCACACCTGCCTGCTCTGCGGCTTGCAGCATGGCCCAGCGGTAATCCTTGGTGGGGGCGTGAAATTCACCGGCCACATCGACCAGATCCCACTGGTGGGAGCCGCGGGCGTAAACCAGGGTGCCGTCAGCCGCAGAGGCATCGTTCAGGGCAATCCAGCAGGTGATCATGGCTGGTGGATCGAGGTAGTCGATGTAGGCTCCGTCCTGGTGCATGGCAATCGCTTTGGCTCCCGGTGGCTTCATCCACATGCTGTCCTGGCCAATCCGGGCTCCGCTCCAGCCAGCCAGCGTGGCGGTCAATCGCCCGATCTCAGCCGAAAGCACCAGACTGGCGATGGTCAAATCTGACTTCCAGGCGTTGCAGATCTCGCGGGTGACATCGGGCAGGCTCAACCCCTGCCGCCAATACCATTCGTCGGGATAGATGCCGGTTTCAAACTGTCCCTGGAACAGTCCATCGATCCGTTGGATCAGCTGCTGGGTAAAATCAAGCGGCACAAGCCGATCGAGAATCAGAAACCCGTCGGTCTGGAACTGGTGAATTTGCTCGTCCGTTAGCTGAATCGGTTGGTAGCTCATAGAAATAGTGAGGGAAATAGTGCGGCGTTGAGTAATTGAAAAGAATCGAGCAAACGTTAGGATGACAAGAATAGTAGCGAACCGTTAACTTGTTATAATAAGCTGACCCTGCCCGGAAACTGTATTTCCAACTACGTTCGGCGAACGCGACCCGTCTGCAAAAGTTTCACAGAGTATTCTCTCTATTTCCTCTATCTGTAGATTTCTATTCACCCTTTCGCCCAATTTGCGTTGCTCATGTCCCCATTCACAACCGTTACTCCAGGCTATCTCCAGATTATTGCCAGTGACTTTGACGCTCGGCCCATGAGTCAGGCCACTGCTGACCAGCGCATCGGCTACGAGCCCGCCCTGACCCGCCTAGTCTGCGAACGCTTGGGCCTCCAGCCCATCTGGCACAACCTGCCCATGCAGGAATTTTATCGCAGCATCCAGAGCGGCAATTACGACGTGGTCTGGTTCAACCAGGCCATCACCCCCGAACGTCAGGACTGGGTAGACTTTACTCGCCCCTACGGTCTGTTTGACGAAGCGGTGCTGGTCCGGGCCGACAGTCCGATTCAATCTCCTGCCGATCTGGCTGGCCTGACCGTAGGAGGGCTGGCCGACAGTACCAACATCGCCCTAGTGGACAGCTTTCCCGGTGCCAAAGCCCAGCCGTTTCCCGGCAGCGACCGGGTTCTGCCCGAAATGCTGGCGGCTTTAAGATCCGGTGAAATCGACGCCCTGATCGACGATGAGCTGGTGCTGCTTGTGGCAGCAGAAGAGGACACCACTCTGCGCTTGGCCTTCACGGTTCCGACTCGGGTTCCCTTTGCCATAGGAGTACATCAGGGCAATGGGGCTCTGGTCAATGCATTAGACTTGTTGCCAAATAAGAATGGTTGAAAGCAAGGTGCAGACTACTTTCCCGTTTCTGGTCTCACTTAGGCAGCGTCGAGGGCAACTTCGAGATAGAAGTTCCACAACCCTGCTGCGGTCAGCATCAGGCGATCAT
>JBJTUI010000162.1:0-4046 GCA_046080625.1 Elainella sp.
TCACCTGAAATCTCTTTGCCACCTGACGAATTGAAGTATTGCCTGCCTCGTAGGTACTGATAATTTTTTCGCGTAGGTCGAGGGAGTAGGGCTTCATAGCTATTCAGATTGAAAACTCCCACTATTGTGCCAGATCGTTGTACAAAACGCTGTAGGTTATACAGAAATATGCTATATATCAAAATATCCTGCGCCATATAGTTGAGGTGGCTATGAACTGGCAAAAGCTCAGCCAGGTGGAACTGCGACAAATCTGCTACTTTATGACCGTCGTTCAGGCGGGCAACAACTTCAGCGAAGCCGCCAAGCGTCTAGGCATCAAGCAGCCGCCGCTCAGCCAGAGCATTCAAGCCCTGGAAAAACTGCTGGCGTCCCAGTCGCCCGCTGCTCAGGTAAAGCTGTTTGACCGCAGCCGCCGCCCGCTAGAGCTGACACCCGCTGGTCAGGTGTTCCTGGAAGAAGCCCAGCTCGCCTTGACGCATCTAGACCGGGCCATTGTGCAGGCTGGTCGGGCCAGTCGTGGGGAAGTGGGTCGCCTGATCATTGGCTTCAACAACTCGATTGCCAACAGCATTCTACCAAGCGTTCTCCAGAACTTCAAAAAAGATTCTCCTGACGTTGAGCTAGAGCTGCGAGAAGTTGCGATCGAAGACGAAATTCCTTTACTCAAAGCCCATCAGCTGGATGTGGTGTTTCAGCGCTCCCCCTATGTTCAGGAAACTGATCTGGAGCTGGACTTCCAGCCTATCCTGGACGAATATTTCATCGTCGCCCTTCCCGAAAACCACTCTCTGGCCCAGCAGTCTAAAATCCAGCTCCAGGCGCTCCAGGACTGCCCAATTATTCTGCCGCCGCTAGACATTCTGCCGTTCTACGAAAACGTGATCCACCTTTGCCGAGAGGTCGGCTTTGAGCCTAAGACGCTCTCGACCGTCACAGTAACGGGCGTGGTGGCCATGCTGAGCTTGGTGGCTGCCAATGTTGGCGTGGCAATTCTGCCCAATCATGTCCAAACTCTACACCGCGAAGGCGTGGTCTACTGCGCCATCGAACAGCCCAAAGGCGTTGCCGAAAATTCCCGACTCAGCCGTCAAATTGCCGTTGTCTCGCGGCAGGACGACCCCTCACCTGTGCTGCGCAACTTCCTTGAGGTGATGAAGCGAACCGTGCTCGACTCCTGGTAAGGAGTCTTGTAAAAATAACCTGAGCAGGCAAGGGGCTTAAGCCCCTTGTTCAAGCCAGTAGACCGATCCAGGTGATCAACTTATTCGTACAAGCTGCCTAAGCAATGTCCAGTGGTGACTTTGTCAGGCGTGACCAATTTTTTCAAGGCTCCCTACCCTTGCCAGTCTTCAGCTTTAATATTCGATTCATCAGAGAAAACCTAGCCCAACAGCCCATGTCTAACTCGCGCCGCTCGCCAACCCGTCCGTTCAGCGTCTGGATCACGCAGGTGCTTTTGTTTCTGGGCGGCCTCCAGATGGCTTTGAGCCTGCTGTTGGCATTGGGTTTCTGCCTCGTCAGTGACCTTCAGGACTGTCTTGCGTCGCCCCGACTCACGGTTTTTCTGGCAGCGATGATTGGGCTGGGCATCCTATGGATAACGTTCCGGGGGCTGCAACGGCGCAGATCCTACGGTCAATGGTTGGCGGTTGGGCTGCTGGTCCTGGGCATGGTGAACCTGATAGGCGACAGCCCCTACTTTCAGCTGGTTTACCGATCAGTCAGTCAGGGACTGCCGCTGCCCGAGCCACCCTACGAATGCTGGCAGAACGAGCTGGGCGGGGTGACGCAAAGATCCTGCGGCTATTCCAGCTATCTGGAACTCATCCTGCTAGTCAGTCTCGATTTGCTGCCCAGCAGTTTGGCTGGTATTTTGGCCCTGCGGCTGGCCCATGGCCGAGCGGCGCGGCAGTTTTTTCAGCCTGAGGATATCTGAGCAGGCCTAAAAGGCATCGCCTCTGGTACGGCAGTTGACTCCGCCCGGTTTTCGGGAACTCTACAGCTGACACCTTCTGGGCGAAGCAATGGCGACGAGTAAAACTATGATTGGCATGATTTCTTCCTACGGGGAAATCACTCAGGGCGACTGGCTCTGGAAGCAGACGCCCCAGCCGTTTGGCATATGGAAGTCGATCCAGATGCTGAAAAACGCTGCCAAACCCGATTTTCTGCTGATGTATCAGTATGATTTTCGTCGTCGCAACCCCGATTCGCGGCTAAACCGTCTGCTGCGTAAGCCCAAATACCAGCCGATTGTGCCTTCGGCAGCCGATCTGCGCGGAGTGCCTCAAGACCGCACCATTTATTTGCTGCGCGAACCGCCCCTACCCGAGATCCTGCACCACAATCGCAACAACTACGAACAGGCCAAATCTTTCTGTGGCTACATCTCCGGCCCCGACGATTTTGCCCCCACGCCCAACTACATGCCCGCCATCTGGTATGTCTCCGACTCGTTCGCCCAGCTCGACAAAGGCCCGGTACCCGAAAAGCTGCGGCCCTGTAGCTGGATTACCTCCGGCATCAGCCGCACCGCCAACCACCGCCAGCGGCTCGCCTTCCTGCAACACATGCAGGAATCGGGGCTGGATCTGGACGTATATGGGCGCGGGTTGCCCAGCTCGCTCCAGACCATCGGTGCGCTGGACAACAAATCCCACGGCATGGCTCCCTACTATTACAATCTGGCCGTCGAGAACTACGCTGACAACGACTGGTATGTCAGCGAGAAACTCTGGGACGCGCTGCTCTGCTGGTGCTTGCCGATCTATTACGGGGGCAGTGCGGCTGACAAACTGCTGCCTCCAGGAAGTTTTCTGCGGCTGCCCAGCCTGGACGACAAAGGCATCGCCTACGTGCGGGAAGTCACCGCTACGCCCGAAGCCTGGTATGCGGCCAAAGACGCGATTGCCGAGGCCCGCCAAATCATTCTCCACAAGCTCAACCTGATGAACTGGCTGGCCGAATTTGTCGAGCAGTTCTAAACGGTGTCGGTTAATGGTTTGAAGCTAGGATATAGCCCCGCATTCACGCGCAGATTATCTAGAGGAACGAAACGACATGAACGGAATTTGCACGCTGGCGAACGATCGGGTGTACGAGCAGCTGATCGCTTTACTGAACAGTATCGAGCAGCACTATGGCTCCGATATGCCAGTCTGCATCTACCCCTACGACAACCAGATCGAGCGGATTGCAGTCGCGATTCAGAGTCGGCCCCAGGTACAGCTCTACGCCGATTGGGACTCCATGAATGCATGGGACGAATTTGTCCGTCAGGTCTGGGATGCCCACCCTACAGCTCGCCAGCGCTGGGGCAGCGATGATCCGACCTATTACCACCGGGTGGGAACCCATCGCCGCTTTTGCGCCTTCGACGGCCCGTTTGATCGATTTGTCTACATGGATGCCGACACGCTGCTGCTGCAACCCCTGGATGGAATCTTTGCCGCTCTGGATCAGCAGGATTTTATTGCCTACGACTTTCAGCACAAGGATCTGACTCACGTTTACGACATCAACTCGCCCAAACTGCCCAGCGTTTTTGGTTCTGAGCGTCTGCAAACCGAAATTTTCTGTTCCGGCTTCTACGCTTCCAAACGCGGTCTGTTTGATGCAGCCAGTCGGGCAAATTTGCTCAGCGCCTTACAGGCTGGCGAGGCCGAAGTGCTCTATCCGATGGCCCCGGATCAAACCATCCTCAATTACATGGTGATGAAGTCGGGTTTGGCGGCTACTAATCTGGCCTTGAGCTGGCCCAGCAGCCAGAGCACTGGTAATTCGATTACCTCATCCCACTTCGAGGAGCGCAATCACCAGCTCTACGATCAGGGCAAACCGCTGCTCTACCTGCACTACATCGGCCTATCCAGCCGCTTCTTTAACCGGCTCTGTGCTGGTGAAAATATGGTTCTTCCAGAATTGCCGTGGTGTCTTTCTACATCTAGTGTGTGGGAACAAGCACGGCTGAGCGCTTATGTCATGATCAGAGCAGATGAGTTTGGGAATAGACATGGACAACCAGTTTCAAATTCCACTCGACC
>JBJTUI010000163.1:0-3070 GCA_046080625.1 Elainella sp.
TAGCCTGGGCCTTGTGCAGTTCGGCTTCGGCCCGACGGCGCTCCGTGATATCAACGCCGACCACCACAATCGCCGTACCCTGCTGATATTTCTGGGCCGCCAGCAGGTAGTAGCGCTCCTGGCCTTCGATTGTAATCGGAATCTCCTGGGAGGCAGAGCGGTCTGGGCTCTGCAAAAACCGCTCGACAAAGGCCACATAAGCCGGACTGTTGCCCACGGCGCTGATCGGGTTGCCGACAATCGACTCGGCTGGCAGGTTGAGGCTTTTGGCCAGGTAGGAGTTGATCCCCAAATAGAACCCGTCAGCAGCGATCCAGGAAATCGGGCCGGGTACGGCGTTGAGTACGGCTTCTAGCTGCTCGTTGGCTTTGGCTAGGTCGTCTTTGGTCTGCTGGAGGTCACTGTTGCGTTTTTCCAGAGCAATAAACGAATCCTGGAGCTGAACGGCCATTTGGTTAAACGATTGGGCCAGCTCCCCCAGCTCATCCTGGCGTTTTAGCGCTACGGTCTGGCCCCAGTCGCCCTGGGCGATTTGCTTGGCTGCTGCGTTGAGGCGCGAGATCGGTCGAGTGATCCAGCGGGCCGTCAGCATGCCTACTAGCAGAGCCAACCCGAGAGAGAGCAGGTAGAGCCAGCCCGTCAGGCGAGTGTTTTCATCGATCTGGCCCATGTAGTCGGCTTCCGGCACGACCACAACGATGATCCAATCGATCCCTCTTTTATCGTTAAACGGCAGCAGCTGCACCAGCTGGCGCTGGCCGTCTAGCTGAAAGTCGAGCTGTTGGGCCTGGGTGATGCTCTCTAGGGTGGGGAAGCGCTGGTGTAAATAGGCGGCAGTACCGCGCACCAAAGGATTCTGGCTCTCGGTAGCCAAACGGTATTCGATCTGGTCGCCCTGGCCCTCCACCAGCTGCTCGTCGGTAGAGCTAGCCACCAGCACCCCCGATCGCTTCATGATAAAGGTCTGGCCAGTTTTGCCCACGTCTAGGGTTTTGAGGAAGGTACTCATCTCGGCGGGCAGGATGAAATCGGTGGCGCAGACGCCCAGCAGAGCACTGTTGTCGCGGCTATAGACGGGCAAACTGGCCGTAATGGTTGGCAGCTGGGTGTCAAAATCCAGATAGATCTCGCTCCAGGTTGCCTGTTTGCTGACCTTGGCGGCTTTATACCAGGGCCGCACCCTTGCGTCATATTTGCGCTTGCCTTTACGCTGGAGCGCCCGCCGTTCTCCCTGACTATCCAGGTCATAGTAATAGCCCAATCGCCCCGTCGCGGCATTGTAGACCACGAGCTGCGGCAGGCGTGTGTCCTGGCTGCGACCCACCCCGACCAGCGACCCATCCTGCTCGCTGCCGCAGTAGATCAGGTTGGTGTTGGGATAGAGTTTGGCCTGCTCCCAAAGCTGATAAAAGCCTCGGCCCTGTTCAATGTCGATGTTGCCGTTCAGCAGGGCGCTGGCGTTAATCCGGTTGAGCGCATGGGGAATTTCCACATAGGACTGGAGCTGCTGCTGGATGCGGGCCGAGGTTTCGCGCCGCAGCTGGGAAGACAGATCCTGCACCGTCTCCTGGCCGTTGCGAAAGGACAGGTAGCCCACCAGCCCCACTGCTCCCGCTAGCTGAAGCACAAACGGAATAATCAGGATTCGGCGCAGCGAAGCGCGATTCAACCAGTTCCGGAACGGAATTTTCGCAGGAGTTGTCATGCTGTGGGAATCTCCTTGAGCCGATCGCGGAAATATTCGGTATATAGTTCACAGCCGGTCACAGCCTGGTTTCCCTGGAGCCGCACCAGCCCCAAACTCTGGAGCTGAAAAGCCTGCACTAACCCCAGCTCAACCGGAGCCGAAGCCGCCACAACTTTAGCAAAGGCGCTGCCTAGCTCAGGCTTCTGCTGGAGATTCCACAGCTGACGCCGCAGATGATCGCTGTAGATCCCCGTGGGAATCGCCTCGGCCTTGGCCAGTTGATCCAGGGTGACATCCTGGTGCCAGAGGTGATAGAGCGCCAGCTGGATCAGGTAGGGTGAACCGCCCACCAGCTGCATGAGCTGGGCCGTGTTCTGCTCACTCCAGCTCAGACCATGGCGCTGGGCTAATGTCTGCACCTGCTCGGGTGAAAAGGCAGTCAGCTCGACCGGCAGGCCAACATTGAAGGGCGACTGGTTGACGTTCAGCGGAATGTAGACTTCGGTGGAATGGGCGACGACCAGGCGCAGCTGTTTCCAGACCTCCCGGTTTTTGGCTTCCTCATGCCAGGCCCGCAGCAGGCCAAAAAATTCGTCGGCCAGGTCAGGATGTTCAAACAGGCGATCTACATCGTCCAACCCCAGCACCAGAGGCCGGCCCAGCTGGGGCAAAAGATACTGTTCAAAATAGATCTTGCAGCTAATTTTGCTGCCAAACAGGTCGTCCCAATAGTCGGTCAGCTTGCGCGGCAGGTCTACCCCCAGGCTGACGGTGGCGCAAAACCACTGGAGAAACTGATCCAGACTCTGAAAAATCGCCTTATCGGCCAGCTGAAAGCTGAGGGCAACAGTGCGGCAACCCCGCTGGCTGGCCTGTTTTAAAACCCGCGACATCAGGGAAGATTTACCCATGCGGCGGGGTGCTTTAATGCGCACGAGCCCGCCGGGCTGGAGTACCGCCTTCACACAGTCTGCTTCAGCGGGCCGCTCCATATAAAAGGCGGAGTCGAGCGGCACCTGGCCACCCGGCAGATCTGGCTCTGCTTCCGTATCCGTCTGGGCGTCAGACAGGTCGGCCTCCTCCGGCTGGGAATCGGGTTGGAAATAGTCCCCTGGCTCCAGATCTAGCTGAAAGGCCCGAAAGAAAGCCTTGAGCGTTTGTTTATCGACGCCGATCTCACAGGCAAAAACCTTCACCAGGGTGTCTACGCCCAGGCCCGTGCGGTCGCTCAGGGCTTCCAGCGTATGAGTTATGGTTAGATCTGGTGTATGAGAAAAAGGAGAAAAAAAGGCGTATCCTGCTGAATAAGACAAAAAAGCTCAGACCAGGAATACACCATGAATAACGATAACCTGATTGAATTCAAAACACCAGAAACCACAG
>JBJTUI010000164.1:0-9148 GCA_046080625.1 Elainella sp.
CTTGGACGGAAAGAGGGGCAGAACACAAAACTGTGGCCTTCAGAGGCACACCAACAGCTTAAACCCAGAAACCAGTCTAGAGCAGACGGGAGATTAGATTGTAAATTAAGCGAAAAATCGCCGTGGCCGCAATCGCCACCAAAGCCGCAAACCCAGCAATCAAGAGAATTGTCAGAAGCGGCTGGCCCAACCCCAGCGCTTGGGCGATGACGCTGAGAGGCGGCAGTAAAACGACGCGATGCAGCAGGCTGGCTGGGAAAAAACAGACTAGCAGCAGGGTTAAACCCGCCACAATCAGCAAATCTACTTTTTCTAACCAGCGGCGCGACTGGGCAAACACTACCCCAGCCATTACGCCCAGCAGCACCAGCCAGAACAGGGGCGAAAGGGTAGCCGTACCCACTAAACTGGCCACTGCTATGGCCAGAAGTCCGCCCTGAAACCCAGTAAAAGCCGCCCCTGAGAGAACTTCGACCAGGCTGAAGGCGGGACGAGGCGCGAGGGCAGCGGGCGATTTGACGGGTGCCGGGTTAGACGGGCCGGGCGGAGCCGATTGAACCTGGGTTGGCGATTGGGCCGGTGGCTGCCCTAGAGGTGGTTTTGGAGCCAGCGGCTTTTGGGCAGATGTTCCGCTAACTGGTTGGGCAGGGGGGGCTGACGGTTGGACAGGGAGCTGGGTTGGCGATTGGGCAGAAGGTTGGCTCGGCGGTTGGGGGACTGGCGGAGGTAAGGGCGGGGGTGGCTGGAGAGATCCAGGCGAGGAGGGCGGCTGCACCTGTAGAGCAGCCAGGGCTTCCTGGGCCGTCGCAAACCGTTCGCTGGGTGTAGGACGCAGCATGCGGTTCAGGACGGCTTCCAAGCGGTCACTCACCTGAACGTAGGCCCGCCAGCTCCAGGTATTGGTGAAGGCATCGTGTAGTTCGTCGGGCTGCTTGCCGGTCAGCAGCATCAGACAGGTGACGGCCAGAGCGTAGAGGTCAGTGGAGGGATAAACCTCTTTGCCGTGGCGCTGTTCTGGCGGGGCAAACCCCTCGGTATAAATACCGGTAGCCGAGCGAGCGGGCTGGCCAGCGGTGGTTGTGACTTGCTTCACCGCGCCAAAGTCGAGCAGAAACAGGCGGCCATCTCGATGCCGCATGATGTTGGAGGGCTTGATGTCGCGGTGGATCGTGCCGTTCTCATGCACAAATTGCAGGATTTTCAGCATCTCGGTCAGAATCTCCAGCACCTCAGCTTCCGAGAACGGGCCGCGCTGCTCGAGCTCGTCCTCCATGTTGATGCCGTCTACAAACTCCTGCACGATGTAAAAAAACTGGTCGGCTTGTCCTGTTGCTAGTCCTGGGACATCCAGCGGGAAAAACGCCATGAGGTCTGGAATCTGGTCATGCCGATTGCCCAATTTCTCCAGAACTTCGGCCTCGCGCTCAAACAGTCCCTGGGCAGTCCGGAGCTGGTCAGGGGTGAGGCTGGCCGCGGGCTGAAACTGCTTGACCACGCAGGCTCGCAGGTTGGGAGTACGCCGGTCGAGCGCCAGAAACGCGGCCCCGAAGCCCCCTTTACCTAACAGCTTAGTGGCGACATAGCGGTTGTCTAGAATTAACGGCATCCCGCAAGTGGTGCAAAACTTTTGCTGCACCGTTTTCAGTCTGGCAGGCTCGTCTATATCAGAAAAGTAGTTGCGCGGTCGAGGACAGCCCGGACGAGTGCAGTAGATCTCCATGAACGTTGCGAGACAGAATTAACACAAGTTTAGCTACTGCCTGGATGGGCTGCGCCGAGAGGAATCGAGTTTTCAACGATTTTGTGCTCGAGAACCGCCTCAACGCTCGGATCGTAGGTGGCGAACTGGGGCAAAATCTCCTGAGTAAAAGCCTCAGCGGCCTTAGAGCGATAGCGATTTGGATTAAAAATCACTGATAGGGTGCGATTTACCACGACACCCTCGATTCGGGCTCGATGCAGCACGCCCATTTGCAGCTCTTTTTCGATTGCCGAAATTGACACGAAGGCAGCTCCCAAGCCAGCCTGCACCGCGTTTTTGATCGCCTCGATTGTGTTCAGCTCCATCTCAATTTTCAGCCGTCGGGTTTCGATGCCGCAGCGGGTCAGCACCTGATCGATCACCTTGCGAATCGTGGATTGGGAGTCGAGCGCAATGAATTGCAGCTTGTAGAGATCGTCTTTTTCGATTTGGGGCAGGCGCGTGAACGGATGAAACATCGGCAAAATCAGCGCCATCTCGTCCTCGGCGTAGGGCAAAACTTCTAGGGAGTCTTGCAGCTCGGGCGGAATTTCGCCGCCAATGATCGCCAGGTCAATCTGCCCGTTGGCCACACTCCAAGCCGTCCGCCGCGTCGAGTGGACATGCAGCTGTACCGCCACATCCGGGTATTTTTGGCGAAACAAGCCCAGCATCCGCGGCAGCAGGTAGGTGCCGGTGGTTTGGCTAGCGCCTACAATCAGGGTGCCGCCCTGGAGGTTTTGCAGATCCTCAATCGCCCGACAGGTTTCTTCACAGAGGCTCAAGATTCGATCGCCGTAGCTGAGCAGCAAATGGCCTGCTTCGGTGAGCTGAGCCCGCCGTCCGCCCCGGTCAAACAGCGGCACATCCAGCTGCCGCTCCAGGTTCTGCACCTGTAGACTCACCGCAGGCTGCGAAACATAGAGGCTGTCAGCTGCGCGCTTGAAGCTTCCTTCAGCAGCAATCGCTTTGAGAATACGCAACTGATCCAAAGTAAAAGGAAGATCAGACATAGCGGGTGTTAAATCCAATATGGAAGAACCGTAACATTCGCTTAACAAGGCTCCCTGAGATGGACATCATACAGGCTATTGTTTGAATAAAACGCGCTGTGTTGAAGAAGTACACACTTCCAGGAGAAGACATTCTCAGAGAAGTTCAGAGAAGACAAGTGAGAGCAGACGAGGTCGCCAATCGACAGTTGGGCAACGATCTTGCAGCAGGCCCCTTGCGGCAGGCCCCTTGCGGCAGGCCCCTTGCAGCAGGCCAGAAGTCGATAACATCGCGCAGCCTCAACCGCATGATTGGGGCAGGGTGAGCCGCAGATCTGGAAGAATCAGTCCGATACTCCAGAGATCTGAGGGCAAGGGCTGCACAGAAAGGGTTACACAGAAATGGTTGCACGAATAGGCCGCCCTTCTTCCTAACCAACTGAATCACCTGCCCAATCGCTAAGATCTCTCCAGCCCAGATCGGATTAGAAAGATTCAGCAAAAGATCTACCTATAAAGAATCATAATGAATAGGGGATCTGAGGTCGATGGGGGACTTTACAAGATACTGTCTATGCGGCGGGAGATTGTCCAAGACTTTTTGAATGAACCCGGAATTGTCGGCGTGGCCTTGATGGGAGGAACATCCACGCCCTGTTTTTGTGGTTTTGAGTTTGAGGCAGGGAACCGATCTGAGTTCGGCCAGCCCCAGCAGCTTGCCATTGCCCAAAACATTCAGCAGGTGCTCGAAACGATTCCTGAAGGGTTTAATTCCTTCGAGTTCCAGTTCGATGGCTATCGGGCCTACCTGCATAAGCTCAACCGAGGCACAACGCTGCTGGTGCTGACGCTTAATCATTTGGCCCGGCTCACCTACACCCAGGCCGTGCGGCGGCTTTTAATTGAACTTCAAATCGACCAGGCCGATCCAATCCCCGAGTTTCGAGCCCTGACCCTAGACCTGCTTCCTCCCCAGCCTCAGCCAGTGGGTCAGCCCTCCACCCCTCAACCTGAGCACAACGCCTCATCTTCGCCCCAGCCTCCAACCATCTCCCCTCCATCGGCCTCATGGCCTCCAGGGTCGCGGAGTCCGACTACCGCTCACCCATCTCCATCCCTAACCAATGGAACGGGGCGTGCAGTTCGCAGGTCGCCACCGGCTCATCCACCGGCAGGGCTGGCGGATGGTGGCCAGCCTGAACCCGCTCTCAATCCACAGAAGGCGAAGCAGGATGCGGGAATACCTCTGATTCAACCATCCACTGGTTCTACAATGAACCTGCCTGGACCGACCGATACTCCGCCCGCCGACGCAGCCCAGCCCCAGCAGGCTCCTGATCCTCCTGATAGTGATCCGACCCCGCGAACCCCTTCGCTTTGGGGTTCTGACCCAGAGCGCGCCGAATTTGGGCAGATCGAGCTGGTAGAACCAGATACCCAGTCCGCCAGTCTGAAGGACGTTCTGGCCGCAATTAATCGGCTGAGTCAGTTCACGAGCCAATATTTGGGCACTCTGGTCGTAGCAAATTATTGGAAGGCCACCTGCCCCGCTGAGGACTGGTTGAGCCACTTTCAGATTGAACGCTCGGCTCAAATGACCTTCGCCGTCCAGATTCCCTCCCAGCCTCTGCCAATCTTGACCGTCCGACAGCACCAGTGCTTAAAGCATTGGGTAGCAGCTTTCCTGGAGCGATGCTCGAAAGTGATGCGCAATTTCGGCAAAATTGTCCGACAGGCTCTCACCCCCCAGGAGCTAGCTCTGCTGTTTGATGAATTGGCTTGACTTATTCACTCAGGAGACACATTACCCCATTACCCAATAGATCCAATCACAATAGACTCAACACAATAGATATAGTAGAGGGCCACCCCGCTCAAAGCAGCGGTCTATCCTGCGCGGCCTGATCTAGATTCTGATTTCCTTGCTCTAGTTTTGATTGCTTCGCTTCACGCTTTCGCTTAACCCCACTCTGCCTCGGAGCCTCTTTCATGGTAAAAATTGTTCGGCTAGAACCCATTGCCCAGGAAACTTCGATTGAAACCAACGGCAATCTCCTCTCGGTTCTGATTGCTAAAGACCTAGATGTTCTGCGTGAATGTGGCGGGCGCGGCATGTGCGCCACCTGTCATGTTTATGTCAAGCAGGGAATGGATGGTCTGACGCCAATTAACCGGCGTGAGCAAAGAACCCTCGAAGTGATTACCTCCTGTCAACCCAATTCTCGTCTGGCCTGTCAAGCCAGAGTCTTGACAGATGGTGTCGTTGTTGAGTTGCCTCCTGGGATGTACATCAATTCAATTCAGGACATTGAGGCATTGATCGGTCGTCGAGCCGAGCAGAATCTGCTGCACCCTGTTACAGGTCAGGTGCTCGTGGAAGAAGGCAAGCTGATCACCCGCTCGGTTCTGAAGCAAATTGAATCTACTACCAGTTTCAGCATGGGAGATTTCTTTTCCAACAGCAGCGATGTCTAAAGGGCCTTTTCGGGCTGGGATAGCTTCTGGCCTTCCTTGATTCGGCTTGCAAAAGTTAACATCTATTCGAGTTGAGAATCCTAAATCAAGGGAACACTGAGCAGAGCTAACCCCCTATGATCTGGAACATGATCTGGAACAGTTGAGTTCTTTGAGTTCCCTGGTGAGTTCTCTGGGGGTGCCCCAAATCAATTGCCCGTATGTCTCTCCTCTCGGCTATCTCTATTCTTCCTCACGTTAATCCTCAAAGAGATTTTGTCCATGTTGAGCCAACTTGAACGTCTCAGTCGCGAAACTGACGGTCGATATGCTAGCGACGCTGAGCTGTCTTTTGCCATTGACTATGTTCGGTCTTTTAACCTAAGGTTGCAAACCTACCAAAAGCTACAAGAGATGGAGTCAACTCTGCTGCAGCAGACCTATGCCAAAATGCGGGCAATTGATCCGAGTCTGTTCACGGTAGCGGGAGCAGACATGACCTCTAAGTGGAAACGGGATACCGTTTCAAACCTGCGCTATATCGCGGTCGCCGTGTTGATGGATGACCCGGATACCTACCGGGAAAGAATGTTGCTCTGGACTGAAACCGTGCTGCGCTCTTTTGCAGTTCAGCGCAGCTGTAACGTCACCTATCAGGTGCTGCAAGAGGTGGTTAAGCAGTATTTGACTGCCCCTCAGGCAAATCTGGTCTGTCCGCTGCTGGAAATGAGCCGTCGCTCCCTGGGAGCCGTGGCCTAAAAAACGGCTAGGTCAGGTAATCGGTATTCAGCAGTATTGGTGCATGATAGTGACAATCGACCTGAATCCGAACCTGAGCTAGCAAGAAATTGTAGCGGCTGACCCTTGAGCAGGTTCCTGTAAAACAGCTTTATCCATAGCTTTTCATCTCACACTTTCATCTCACAACAGAAGGCTTAACTATGGTGATCGCGACTAACCCTATCCATCCCCTCAAGCGAAAGCTTTCTAAAAAGCACAATCACTACGGCTTTCGAGATTTTTTCCAGTTCGACCCGGACAAAGGCACAATTATTGACTGGAACGAAGGCCAAAACATCCTGGCCACCGAAGATTTCATTGTAGGACTGGTTGAGGGGTTGCAAGAAGAGGTGGGCGATGCCTCGGCAGCTACCATGTACACAATCGGCTGTGAGTGGGGCCAGAAAGACGCCTTCTTTTTTGAAGGCTGGTTTGAGAAGGAATTTGAGCGCAGTATGCGCCAGACCAATCTGCTGTTTCTGCTGGAAACCTGGTGGTGGCCCTTCACGGCCCAAGGCTGGGGCCGATGGGAGATCGATATGGGCGACCGTAAACAGGGATTTATGTTTGTCAATATCTTTGACTCGGCAGTGGCCCGGACTCTGGGCGATGTCGGCAAACCTGTGTGTTACCTCTATGCTGGCCTATTTGCTGGCTTTTTCACCGAACTAGTGAGAAAGCAGTTGAGCTGTATCGAGATCCAGTGTTATTCCATGGGTGAAACCTACTGTAAGTTTCTCCTGGGTGGCCAAGATCGGATCGATGCTGCTGCCTTCTGGATGAACGAGGGCGCAACCGCTCGGGATATTGAAAAGCGCTTGCGGGCAGGGGATGTGCTGCGATGAATCAGGTTCTGTCTCAGACGAATGGTGCGAGCGATTTGTCTCACGGTTGGTTGAGACAATCAATTCAACAGTTTTTTACTGCGGTAAACTGGGACGACCAACCCCTGGAGATTCAGCACCTGCGGATTGCCGGCAGCCAGGAAGAATTTCAGGAACTGAGCTTGTTTTTATCGGTGAATCAGTTTTTTAGCGCCTTTAACTGGGATGGCAACGCCGCAGCGCCCCTGAAGCCCGCCCAACCTAGCGAAAAATTGACGGACTCGGCAGACCATTTTACGCTTGATGATTTTTCCGATCTGTTCTAAAGGCTTTGCCCGTTGATTAGACCTGGTGGAATTTGACCCTGGCTTTGTTAAATCCAGCCTCTGTTTCAGAATGCCCCAGCGCTGGGAACCTGCCCTACAGAATCAACTTGACGCAAAAGCTGCTGTCGTTCTTTGATTTCCTAAATCTATGCACCCTCAAATTGCTACTGTTTTCGATGAACCCGAGCATCACTACCTCAAGCTAGAAGAGCTGAAGCTCCTCAGCCAGTATGTGGCTTCTATGCCAGAACGACTAGACACCTACCGCAACCTGCGCGACCGTGAACTTGAAGTCATGCAGGCTGTCGTAGACCAGCTAGAAGCTGAGTTTCCTCAGGAGTCTGAGCAAAATTTGGAGCGCTGTATTAAACACGCGCTGCTGATGCTGCGCTACTGTGCCCTCAGCCTGTTGCTCAACGATGAAACTCTGGTTCAACAGCGCTTTCTCAATTGGGTGACTCCCCTCGCCAAGACCTACGGCACGAAAGCAATCGATACGAAGCTCTATCGCCTGCTGAATCAGCAGCTCTCTAAGGTGTTGACTGCCAAGCAGATGAGCTACCTCAGCCCCAGCCTCTCGCTGGCCCAGGAAGCCCTCCTGTCTCAGCCCACCCCCTCTGCCGCTCGCCAAGAGGTCCGCTAGTCCGCGTCAGACTTGGGTTTGAGTGAGGTCTAGACGCGCTGTTTTGAACAATGCTGGCACATTGCTCTATTTGGAATGCTCCAGCCGACAGCCGCTTGAAAAATTCGACGAGTTTGAATCATCTGCTACTTTCTATTTTCCACCTGGGATTCCTATGATTTCTGTTGCTGACATTCTGATTAACAATCGAGTTCCAGGCAACTTCTTTGTGCCTGATGTGTATGTACGCGGCGATCTGGAAATGGGGCTGCTAGAGAATCGTCAGGGAGATCGGCTGCTGGCGATTCCAGAAACATTGATTCAGGCAATTTATGCTGGACTAAATAAGGAAACCGGTCAGGCCACGAGTCTGGTTCTGTTCAACTGCGGCAAATGGTGGGGCAAGAGCTTCTATACTCGCTTTTGTGAGCAAGTCACCAGCTACTACAGCCTGCCTTTGGCTTCATTACCAATGGTGGAATTCTTACAGGCGGTACAGGAATGCTGGGTTGCCCATGGTTGGGGCAAAATTGACCTGGATCAAACCTATCAGCAGCGAGGCTTTCTGGTGATCAAAGGCCGTAACTCTGCCTTTGCGCGGCTGGGTCCTCGACAGAATCAGCCCGTCTGTCATCTGGAAGCAGGAATTCTGTCCTCTTTCTTCAGCCAATTGACCGGCAAAGAGCTGCACTGTATTCAAACTAGCTGCGAATCGATGGGGGCTGACTGCAACCATTTTCTGTTGGGTCTGCCTCAGCGTCTGGCTCCTGTAGAAGCAATGGTGGCCACGATAGATCACGAAGAAATCATGCGCCAGCTCTGTAGCTAGAAGGCTCTCCCTACGGGCTTGCCAATCTAACCGTTGGCACAGCGTGAAAAGCAAACTTGTGCAGAGAGCAGAAGGGGGCAAGACTTGACTTGAGGCCAGAGAGGACCTGGGCTAGCTCAATGGGCCAGCTTAATAATGTCAGCTTAGCACCAGCACAGTCTGCTCAAGGCTCTGGAATTCTGAAGCAGAGCGCTGAAGCAACTCTGTTTGTTCAGAGAGAGTTTATTTAGATTGACCAATGATGCCCAGGGGTGGCAGAGTACTTCAGGAGATGGCAGAGTGTTTTAGAAGTTTGTTGATGCTGTCACCGGACCTGATCTCTCCTGAGCTGATCCTTCCTGATTAGATGATTCATTAGGTGGAGGCTGTCGGGTTCCTGTCAAGTTTATTGGCTCAGTTTTATTGGCTCAGTCTTGGCGTTCACAGCCCCTGATATCTAGGTTGAGATTGGCTGACCAGAGCAAATTCTCCTCATTCCATGTTGCCTTCTGAGTGTGTCATATTCGCCAGGCACCGAATCAAAGCGTTCTAAGTACCGACTGCTAGGGCTAATTGGGCAGGGACAGTTTGGTCAGGTGTT
>JBJTUI010000165.1:0-6404 GCA_046080625.1 Elainella sp.
ACCACCGATTTCTGCTGGAACTGTTTTACAAAACCGCTACCGAATGCTTGGCATTCTGGGCCAGGGCGGCTTTGGGCGTACCTATCTGGCAGAAGATCAGGGCCGGTTTAACGAGCGCTGCGCCCTCAAAGAATTTATTCCCCCCCAGGGCAGTGACTACACGCTGGCTAAGGCCAGGGAGCTGTTTCAGCGCGAGGCGGCAATTCTCTATCAGATTTCCCATCCCCAGATTCCCGAATTTCGGGCGATTTTTGAAGAGAATCAGCGGCTGTTTCTGGTGCAGGACTACGTGGAAGGCAAGACCTATCGCATGCTGCTAAACGAGCGCAAGGCGCGGGGGTTGACGTTCTCAGATGCCGAAGCGCTCCAGCTAATTTTCCAGATTTTGCCCGTGCTGGATCACATCCACAGCAAGGGGATTATTCACCGCGATATTGCGCCCGACAACATCATTCTGCGGCAGCGCGACCACCTGCCCGTGCTGATCGATTTTGGCGTCGTCAAGGAAATCGTTACCCGGTTTCAGGCGGCTGAGACGGGCCTGCCGACCACCGTGGGCAAACTCGGCTATGCGCCCAGCGAGCAGATGCAGACCGGACGCGCCTACCCCAACAGCGATTTGTACTCCCTGGCCGTGACGGCGGTTGTGCTGATGACTGGCCGCGAACCACAGGAGCTCTATGACGATCACAACCTGGCCTGGACCTGGCAGCGCTGGGTGCTCAACATTCACCCCAACATTGCCGCCGTCTTGAACCGGATGTTGAGCTACCGTCCCGGCGACCGCTACCAGTCCGTGCCGGAGGTAGCCCAGGCTCTCCAGGCGATTGTCCAATCCGCCGCTCCGGTTTCAGCTCCTGCCATGCCCCCTGCTCCTGCTGCACCCGCTGCCACAAGCCCTACACCAAGCGCTATCCCGGCTGGACCCAGCCCAACTGCTTCAGCCCAGGCTAAGCCTGCCCCCGGCCTGTCCGAGATGCGCACTATGGCTGTGGGCCGTCGGGCCGAACCCACCCCCACCTCTGCTCAGACCAAAGCCTCCTATCGCCCTGTTAATTCAATTCCATCGGGGCAGCCCGTGATCCCGACCACCGACAATTCCTCGATCTGGGATAATCCCTGGGCCGTGCTGGCCATTGGTACCGGGTTAGCAACCGTGACCGGCATCGCCGCCTGGGCAATTGTCAGCGCCCTCCTGAACACGCGCCCTCAGCAGCCCGTTGTGGTGAATACGCCCACGCCGACGCCGATTGTGTCGGCCACGCCCACGCCAGAACCCTCGCCCACCCTGACGCCTACCCCCCAGCCGGTCGAATACAGCCAACGGCTCGATCTCCAGCCCAACAGCCAGATCACCAGCTTCCAGGGCAGCCTCCAGGCCCAGGAATCGATTCTCTATACCTTCCCAGCCAGCCAGGGCCAGACTCTGACGGCGACTCTAGAGGGCGAAGGCGTGCTGCTCACCGTGCTCAACCCCGAGCGGCAGCCCGCGAACGATCAGGCCGAACGAGTGCTGTCTTGGAAAGGCAATTTGGACAGCACGGGCGACTACGCGATTCGGCTCAGCCCGGTCAAAGGAATTGCAGCCAGCGACTACAAGCTCAACCTCGCCCTGGCCGAGGCCCAGGCTCCTGTTCCAGAATCACCCAGCCCGGAGCCCAGCCCCAGTCCGGAGCCGGAGCCCGACCCGCAGCTGATCTCGCTGGCTGCCAACAGCAGCACTCAGGTTTCGGGACAGACGGGTGGGTCGCGGATGAAGCGCTATCTGATCACTCTACAGCCCGGTCAGGTGCTCAAGGCGGAGCTGCTGCAAGGAGCCGTGACGCTCAACATTCGCTACCCTGACGGTCGCCCGGTCGAAAACGCTAGCGGAGTTGTGACCTGGAACGCCCGGATTTTTGAGGGCGGCGAATACCAGATTGACGTGATAGCGGGCCAGCCAACTGATTTCAGCTTGGGTTTAGCGGTTCAAGATCCCAATCCAGGCTCCTTCCCCGGCAATTCGGGCGACCAGCCGCCAGAAACGCCGTCAGGGAATCCGATCAACTCCCTTCCAGGTGAGGTAGCACCGCCCAATTGACCGTCTGGGTAACCGAAAAGGCCCCAAAAGGTCAAATCCTAAGTCGATTTCTGCAAGAAATTTCGAATCAGCGGCAGGTAGGTCTGGGGATCTTCCAGCATCGGGAAATGGCCGGTTTCAGGAATCACCACATGCTCCACGTCCGGGTTTTGGGCGGCGGCCAGGCGTCCTAATTTGACCGGAATAATCTGGTCGTACTCACCGGAGAGCAGCAGCGTCGGCACTGTCAGCTTGGCGTATTCCTGGGGCATTTCGATGGCTGCTTTTTCGCTGACGGCGGTATAGATCGTGCCGAGAGCGGCCTCAAAATCTGCTTCCAGAAAGTCTTCGAGAAACTCCTGGCGGGCCTGGGCCGGAATCGGCTGCCGCAGAAATCGCGACATAAACAGTCGATCTAGTCCGGGGATTTGTTTGAACCAGTCGGGCCGAAACAGCACGACATAGCGCCCAACCTGATGAAACGCCTTAAAGGTAAGCGGGTTGTATTCAAACACGCCGTGGCAGGTAAGCAAGGCCCGCTCCACCCGCGGATGCCGATTCAAAAACAGCACCGCTACCGAGGCTCCGGTGGAATGGGCGTTGAGGTAAACCCGCTCTAGCTTCAGCTGATCCAGCAGCAGAGCCAGATCGTCGGCATAGGTTTCCAATTCGTAGTCCAGTGCCGCCACCTCGTCGGGCAGCGGGCGCGGCAGGTGAGAGCGGCCAAACCCCCGCATGTCGTAGAGCAAACAGTCAAACTGATCGGTGAGGGCAGCGGCGGTACTGCGCCAGTAGCGGGTTGAACCGGCCCAGCCATGCACAAAGACTAGAACCGGCCTGCCCGAGGGGAAATTTTCCTCAGCCGTGATCCACTCATAGTGGTGATCGACACCCCGAACCTGCACAAAAGCCATGGGCTCAACTGCTCACAACCAGCTCAGACATATTGCTTGAATCGCTTGCTTTGCTTGAGCCCGACTAGGCCGATTCTGGTTTGGGCAGAGAGGAGGGATGCACCAGCAGTTCAGCAGTCGAACGTTTTTCGACCATTTCGCGGGTGATCGAGCAGCGAGCTACATCCTTGCGCGAGGGCAGTTCGTACATCACGTCCAGCATTAGCTCCTCGACGATGCTGCGCAGGGCACGGGCTCCGGTCTTGCGGCGGTAGGCTTCCTTAGCAATGGCACGAACGGCATCCTGCTTGAACTCAAGCTGCACGTTGTCCATCCGCATCAGCTTCTGGTACTGCTTCACCAAAGCGTTCTTAGGCTCGGTCAAGATTGCGGTGAGGGCATCTTCGTCGAGCGGATCGACCACGGCCAGCACCGGCACCCGGCCAATAAACTCGGGAATCATGCCAAACTTGACCAGATCGTCAGGCTCCAAATGCTTTAGCACATCCGCAGCCCGCTTTTCCTTCGACTGACCTTCGCCGGGCTGGATAAAGCCCATGGTTTTCTTGCCAATTCGCTGCTCAACCGCCTTGTCGAGCCCCACAAAGGCTCCTCCGCAGATGAACAGGATATTGCTGGTGTCGATCTGGATACAGTCCTGGTAGGGATGCTTGCGGCCTCCCTGGGGCGGCACGTTGGCCACAGTGCCTTCCAACATTTTCAGCAGCGCCTGCTGCACGCCTTCGCCCGATACGTCGCGGGTGATCGAGGGGTTTTCGCTCTTGCGGGCCACCTTGTCGATTTCGTCGATGTAGATGATGCCGCGCTGGGCTGCCTCAACGTCCAGATCGGCGACTTGGAGCAGCCGTAGCAGAATGTTTTCCACATCTTCGCCCACATAGCCCGCCTCGGTCAGAGTGGTGGCGTCGGCCACGGCAAAGGGCACGTCCAGCATTTCGGCCAGGGTTTGGGCCAGCAGGGTTTTGCCGCAGCCCGTCGGGCCAATCAGCAGAATGTTGGACTTTTGCAGCTCAACGGTATCGTCGCTGGTTTTGCCGCTGTTCTTCGACTGCACATAGCTCAACCGCTTGTAGTGGTTGTAGACCGCAACCGAGAGAATTTTTTTCGCTTCATCCTGGCCGATCACATGTTCGTCCAGATGCTTTTTGATTTCCCTGGGTTTGGGAATCTGGCTGATCGAAAAATTGGAAGCGCGAACGGCCCGTTTTTCGGTGGGGTGCTCGCGCTTGGCGGAGGGCTGAGGCACCGATGCGCCCGAGTCAAACAACTCCTCATCCAAAATTTCGTTGCACAAGTCAACACATTCATCGCAAATGTAAACACCTGGACCCGCAATCAGCTTGCGAACCTGTTCCTGGGATTTGCCACAGAATGAACATTTGAGATGGGAGTCGTATTTGGACATGGTTACCCCTTAATTGACTGCGGTAATTGACTCACCGGGCATGGGCAGGTTTTGCCGCGAAACAACCTGGTCAATCAGACCGTAGGCTTTTGCTTCTTCTGCCGACATAAAGAAATCGCGCTCTGTATCGGCTTCAATCTTCTCAAGCGGCTGTCCTGTATGATAAGCCAACAATTCGTTCAGCGTGCGCTTATGATACAGAATTTCTTTGGCCTGAATTTCGATATCGACGGCCTGACCCTGCGCGCCACCCAGCGGCTGGTGGATCATGATGCGTGAGCTGGGCAGCGACAGCCGCTTACCCTTAGCGCCGCCCGAGAGCAAAAAGGCACCCATGCTGGCGGCCAGCCCGTAGCAAATCGTCACAACATCGGGCCGAACCTGCTGCATCGTATCGTAGATCGCCATACCAGCGGTGACCGAGCCACCAGGAGAGTTGATGTAGAGCTGAATATCACGCTCCGGGTCTTCGGCATCTAGAAACAGCAGCTGGGCCACAATCATATCAGCCAGCGTGTCGGTGACCTGATCGCCTAGAAACACAATGCGCTCCCGCAGCAGTCGGGAATAGAGGTCAAAGGCGCGCTCGCCCCGACCGGACTGCTCCACAACCATCGGAATGACGGCGTTGCTGCCTGCTGAAGCCTGCAGGAGTTTGGAGCTAATAGCTGATTGAGGCGTAATCATAGGCTTAGAAATGAGGTTGATCAAACGCGACTGCTACCAGCTTAACGAATCTGGAATCACCTGTTGCGCCGTGCCAAGCCAAATCGGCGTCATCCGAACATTATGCCCTAACTGCTTTGGCACCAGTAAAAATGCCATAAAGATTTCATCTGATTTTCTCAATGCTCGTTTTCTCAGGATTGGTCGAGGGCTCAACTGCTAAAAGCCACTTTTTACCGCTACGTCCAATTTCTTTCAGTCCAATTTCAGTCCAATTGCACTGCGTCGAACTGCCCTGCCTGAGTCAAAGCACCATCAAAGCATCAGCTAAAACCAGCCTGAATCGTTAGGCAACACACCATAGATCGCGCCCAACTGAGACTCCTGGATGAGATCCCTAGGTGGTTTCTTCGCATTTCTATCGGCAGTTTTTCAACCAGTAAGCAGGTGGGTTTGATTAAACCAAACATGAAGTTAGGGAGTGCAGAGGGCAACCCCTCTGCTGGGGGTGCAGCCCCCAGATCCCCACTATACCTACAAACAATTGCACCGCTACTTAGGTTCTTCATTCAGTGTAGCCAACTTCAACCGCTGAAACAGAATTGGGGGGATGGCACAGTCAATCCATCGCCCCCAGACTCAAAAATCAGCCATCAATCAGGAGGACTGTTTGCTGCTCTTCGACTTTTTAGGCGCTGCTTCAGTGGATTTTCCAGAGCTTTTCTCAGACTTTTCGGCCTTCTCGGGCTTCTCAGCTTTTTCAGCCGACTTAGTTGATTTAGTCGCTTTGGCCTTGGTTTTAGCAGCGGGCTTAGCGGTAGATTCGTCGTCTGCCGCATCAGCTTCGGTAGTTTCGGTGCTTAAAGCCTCGGGAGCTTCAGGATCCTCGACCTCATCTGCGTCAACTGCAACCGCATCAACTTCGACGGTAGCCGAGGCTGCATCTGGTGCTGGTTCTGCTTCGGGCTCTGCTTCAGGTTCTGCTTCAGGCTCTGCTTCAGGCTCTGCCGCTTTCAGCGTGCCTTCCGGCACCAGCTCAATTGTGTTGTGCTCCTCCAACCAGGCGAAGATCTTGTCTCGCAGCAGCTCTTCCTGAACTGCTTCCTGCAGCCGCTCCTGGTCGATATCCTGGCCCTGATAGTCGGCTAGAACCTCAGCTATTTTGGCCTGAACTGCCTCGGGCTCTACCTCAAGCGATTCCTTTTTGGCAATTTCTCCTAGCACCAGGGTACGTCTGAGCCGGTTGAGGGCTTCAGGGCGGGCCTGCTCCCGCAGCATCGAGACGATTTCCTGGGTAAAGGTCTTTCTGACATCCATTCCCTGCTGGGCAAACTGCATCGCCGTCTGGGTCACGGCATAG
>JBJTUI010000166.1:0-11526 GCA_046080625.1 Elainella sp.
CGTAGAGCTGTTCACCGTCATAAGATTGAAGAGGTGTGGTGTTTTTCATGCTGTCCTCCTGAGTCTTGGGCTTGGTAACTTCAAGAGAACGGGGGAGCGGTGCCTTTGATGAAACACCACACTATCCACCATAGGATCACAAAATTGGGGGACTTCCGAGCCAGTTCTACTTCAAAGTCCCCCTTTCTTAGATGCCCGTTAGGGCTATAAGTGGGGGATTTGGGGGGCTTTAAAGGGCAAAGTCACTTAGCCGATCACCTGTGTGTACACCATAGCTCTTTTGTGGGAAGATGAAGCCCTCAAGTCTTGTTTTTACATCTTAGGATGTAAGGCACCTTGATTGGGATCGGGTTACAACCTGCTGCGCGGCGGTTCTTGGAACAACAGTGCCCTCAATTGCCGTTCGGCTAACCGCAACAGGAACGATGCAGACAATCGGAACAACAACCTCGGTTTTCGGGTTGTCCGGGTTGTCGGCGTTTCCTCGTGAGTACTCTCAACCTTCAGAACTGATAAAAGGGATTTTGTCGGGCGTATTGTGAGAGTCCAAACTCGATTCCAGTGATGCGGGCGACTGCATCCAAAAATAACCCCGAACCGGGTAGGCTGGTAGCTTAACTGTCGAACGTTTGCCCGGTTCTACCCTGTTGAGGAAATTTCTTGAAAAGACTGTCCCCCGATTTGTGGGGGCGAAGCATTTGCATCAACCTCTTTCGCAGATGCAGTCAGTTCATCCAATCTGTAGGGGGGAAGCATTTGCATCGATATCTTTTGCAGGTGCAGGGAGTTTATCAGGCAAATGCTTCGCCCTACACGGGCAATTCATTTACTGAAAATCTCCTCAGCTGTTCATCAATTTATGCCTACACCGTAGACAATGCAGTGATTCTGTCAGATTGAGTCATCCCGAACTCAAAAAATAGCTTGTCCTAACCTGAGTGCGTAGCCCATAAAACGATTAATTTACGGTTGCTTTTGTGCCATTGCCATTCGTCATAGGTCTTGATGAAACGCTCAAACGCTTTGTTGGCCTCAGCCTTGGTCGCTGCCAGATAGATCTGATGCAGGGCGGTTTTGGCCTGGGCCTGTTGAGCTTTGGGCAGGTAGTTGAGGACGTTAGCGGTTTTGTGGACCCAGCAACGCTGTGGCTTGGTGGTGGGAAATACCTGGGCCAAGGCTTTCCAAAAGCCCAACGCGCCATCGCCAACGGCCAACTGGGGCGCAACCTCAAGTCCCTGGTCCTGTAAGCGCAGTAATAATGGCTTCCAGCTCAACTCAGATTCTCGCAACCCCGACTCTAGCCCCAGCAGTTCTTTGTCTCCGGTATCGGTGACGCCAATCAAAGTCAAAATGCACTGGCGCTCGTCTTGATTGCGAATGTTGAAGTAGACGCCATCCGCCCACAGATACACATAGCGTTTGCCCTTCAATGAGCGCTCTTGCCACTGCTGCAACTCCTGATTCCACTTGGCCTTGAGACGGCTGATGCTGCTTGCCGATAGCCCCTGAGCATTGTCTCCCAGAAGCGAGGTCAAGGCTTCAGCAAAATCCCCGGTTGAGACGCCCTTGAGGTACAGCCAGGGCAACACCTCCTCCACGGCTTGGGCACGTTTGAGGTAGGGCGGCAACAACGAGGAGTTGAACTTGATGCCTTGATGAGTTCGGTCCCGCACTTTGGGCACCTGCACGCTCACCTCACCGATGCCGGTGACAATCGTGCGTTGTGGCAGATAGCCGTTTCGCACCACTGCTTGCCGCCCTTGCTCGTCTTTGATGCCCTGGTGCTGGGCCAGAAACTCATGCAGCTCCGCTTCGACTGCTTGAGCAATGATCTGGCGGGCACCTTGGCGCACCAGTTCGCTGAGGGCATCGTTGAATGGTGCCGATGTCTCTTGGGCTGGAAATGCCCTAAGGAGTCTTGTAAAAATAACCTGAGCAGGCAAGGGGCTTAAGCCCCTTGTTCAAGCCAGTAGACCGATCCAGGTGATCAACTTATTCGTACAAGCTGCCTAAGATTGTCTTGTTTCATGGTGTATCCTCGTCTGGTTGTTTTACGTCTTATCCAGCAGGATACGCCCTTTCTTCTCCTTTCCTCATACACCACTTCTGAGCATAGCTCCTTGTCACTCTCACGGATGCGAATGCGAAACGGCAGTTTGGCATGTTCGAGCAGATACTCAAACCATTCTTCACCCATGAACTCGCGGTCTGCACACAAGTCTTCAACTTCTACCTCAGCAAAAGCCAAGAAGAACTCGCCCAGCAGGTCAATCTGCTCAGTCGTGTTGGAGTTGCCTTTTTTGTCTAGCATCCACCAAAACAAGGGGAAGGCAACACCCTTGTGGACAACTCCCAGCATCAAGATGTTGTGGCAGCAGCCCCCAAACTCCCAGGTGGTGCGGTCAAGCGAAAGGGTCCAGGGTTGCGGGACATCCATTAAAGCGGCGACCAGTTTGGCCAGAATGGGGTAATCTAACTCGAAGTGGCTGAAGAAGCGCTGCAAGCGTTTGAGGTGGGATTGGGTCTGGGCCTTGCCGACAAAAGCGACGGCTAGTTCGCTCAAGTTGACGGTTCTGGTGCGAAACAGGGCCACGATGAACAGAGCCAGGAAGCTGATTCTGGCACCATGCCAACCCAACAGAGGCTGCAAAGTTTGGCGAATTAGAGTAACCTGATGCATGGGGTTTTATCGTTGATGTGGTTATCTTCATAAAACCCCGCCCCGCAACCTTTTGCAACTTTTGTCCGGTACTGAGGTGAGTCATTAGTAGTAACTTCGGCCAGGCTGTGTGGCCCCTGCTGAAAGAGCTACAAGTTAGGCTGAACGGATTTGCTTATCTAGCTAGATAAGTAGGTCAAAACCGACAATTAAGTGGACTAACTCGGCTCGATGATTCAAAACTCTGTTGAGACCACTCAGGTGCATAGACGTAAACGGGGCGTTATCCTTAGCCCCCATGGCTGGCAACGGTTGCAGGCAGCAGAGCAACAGGCAGCCAACCTGGATAATGCCAGTAAGGTATATACCCTAGAACAACTCAGTGAACGTACGGGCTTGAGCCCGAATACAATCACTAAGGTGCGAAGGCGGCAGCTGGCCGTCGATCGGCAAACCCTAGAGTTTTATTTCAACGCGCTTGGCTTGACTCTGTACTCAGAAGACTACATCAGTCTTGACCCAGAAACCAAATCCTGCCGGTTTCTACAGCAATCGATCCGGGGTCCCGTTCCGCTGGATTCTCCGCTCTATATTGAACGGCCCCCGATTGAGCAGTTGGCCCACGAAGAAATCTTGCAGCCAGGAGCCCTGATTCGCATCAAAGCCCCCCGGCAGTTTGGCAAGACTTCGCTAATGACTCGGATTCTAGCCACGGCTCAAACCAAAGGCCTACAGGGCACAGTGCTGAATCTCCATTTAGCAGATGCCGCAATTTTTCAGGATCTCAACCGCTTCCTGCGCTGGTTTTGCGCCGTTGTTACCCACAATCTGCAATTGCCCAATCAGGTTGATAGCCGTTGGAACGAAGTCTACGGCAGCAACTACAACTGCACCGACTACTTTGAGTCCTACCTGTTACCCGAACTCAACAGCCCGCTCGTTTTGGCCCTCGACGAACTGGACACCATCTATAGCCATCCCAGAATTGCCGCCGATTTTTTTGGACTACTGCGGGCCTGGTACGAAAAATCTCGCTATGGCAAAGGCAATCACATCTGGCAGAAGCTGCGTTTGGTCGCCGTCCATTCCACAGAGGTTTACCTGCCCCAAAACTTGAGCCAATCGCCGTTCAGCGTGGGGCTGCTGCTAGAACTCCCCCACTTCACCCCAGAGCAGGTCCAGGATCTGGCGGGCCGCTATGGCATAGAACCTAAAGGCGAAGCCAAGCAAGTCGCAGCCCGGTTGATCGATCTGCTGGGCGGCAGTCCCTACCTCACCCAACTGGCCCTCCACACGCTGGCTCGTCAAGAAGCCTCACTAGAGCAGTTCACCGAGGCAGGCACGCTAGACCGGCTATTTAGCGCTCATCTGCGCCAGCGATTGGCAGATGTCCAGTTTCATCCCCAGCTGTTTGAAGCACTGCGTCGAGTCATGTCTGCCCTGGAGCCCGTCGAGTTGCACCCCCTCCAGGCGTTTCAACTGCAGGGGATGGGCCTGATTCGACTGGTCAACGGACGAGCAATTCCGGCCTACCAGCTTTACCGGGACTATTTTGCCCAGGTGCTTTCGATCGTGCGGTAGGTCTTACTCTGTTTCATGAATGCTCTGTTTCATCAATTCGTGATGCAAGGGTCGCCGTAGAAGGCTTGTCTTGCCCGCCTCAATCAACCCACCTCAATCAATAATTGCGCCTGCCCGGTTTAGGAGAGCAATACAACTTCGATGGCAAATTTCTTGAGACAGATTTCGACGATAAATCATTAGGTGGGTGCTATCCCGCTCAGCTGTGCAAATTGCTATGACCACGGGCCGCAGATTGTTTCTGAGCAGAAAGCTGAGTTAAAGTAGTCAGTAGTTATAGTTTTGTAAAGTCTCTCGGTGGTCCCTATGTCTTCCGGCATTCTAGTCACACCTGTTGGGATGGCCACGGCACCTACGGTAGCACCCGACCGAGTGAGTCAAACCGTTCCCAAAACCTATCCCAACTACAAAGTCATTGTGCTGAACGATGATTTCAACACCTTTCAGCACGTTGCCGAATGTCTGATGAAATACATTCCCGGCATGACAAGTGACCGAGCCTGGCAGTTGACGATTCAGGTGGACAGTGATGGCCAAGCCACGGTCTGGGTAGGCCCCCAGGAACAGGCCGAACTTTACCACCAGCAGCTCAGTCGCGCCGGTCTGACCATGGCCCCCCTGGAGGCAGCCTGAGCGTTTATCCTCAGCCCTGGCGTAATCACCGAGCTCAGTTGCAGACCGAAGTATTGGCCGCTTCAAAGTCAATATTCAGGACCAATAGACAGAGGAGCAGAAGAAAAAATGGGCAGAGGTGCAGGTGGGAACTCAAAACAGCCTAAAGGCCGAGTAGTTTGGAATCATTCCACCCATCTGCCCGGTCTAATTCCGCTCCTAGAACAACTCACTAAACAGCCGGGCATCGAAACAATTACCCCAGCCGTGCTGCGTCAAACCCGCTCCCACGCCCCCCAGCTTCAGCTCAAGGTTTCTGTGCCTATTCGCGGCGGCTTTAAGCTAATCGCCCGCAAGAGCAAAATAGTACAGGAGGTGTTTATTCTGACGCAGCTGAGCCAAGCCGAGTTAGAAGCAGCAATTGCTCAAGTGCTGGCTGGCTGAGCCAGGTTTCCCAAAGCCCTTAAAAATTCTGGTTTCAGGCGAGTTTCACGTTCGTGAACGCCAGGGATGAATCCCCGCTAGTCACTGATGCGACCATCCGGCAAGGTTGCTCCCTCCAGGATTGCACCGGTCAGGTTGGTGCTGCTCATCTCGGCCCGAGTGAGGTTGGTGTCCCGCAAATTGGCCTGGGTGAGGTTGGTTCTGGCCAGGTAGGCGTCAGTCAGGTTGGCTTCTTGCAGATTTGCCTCCCAGAGATTGGCGCGGCTGAGGTCGGCTCGTCCCAATCGGGCCTGTAGCAAATTGGCCCGCACCAGATGCGCTTTTGTCAGTTTGGCATCCGCCAACAGAGCCCCCTGGAGATTGACGCTGGCCAGGTCGGCTTCGATCAAAACGGCGCGCTCCAGCTTGGCATTCTGGAGATTGGCCCCGCGCAGATTGGCCTGGGCCAGATTCGCTTCGGTGAGCAGGGCTCCACGCAGATTGGCCTCGCTCAAATCGGCCCCGCTCAGGTCGGCTCCACGCAAAGTCACCTCGCTTAAATTGGCCCCACGCAGATCGACCTTGGCCAGATCGGCCCCGGTCAGATTCGCCCCGCGCAGATCCGCCTTGCGCAGAATCGCCCCGCGCAGATTGGCAACATAGCGGCGGTTTTCTTCCCGCAGGTTGGCCCCTCTCAAACAGGCTCCGGTCAGATTCGCACCGCCCAGGTCAGCATTGCGCAGGTCGGCATCGATCAAATTGGCATCGAGCAGATTCGCCAGGGTGAGATTCGCACTGCGCAGATCGCTTCCCTGTAAGATCGCGCCATGCAGATCAGCATCGCGCAACGTCGCCCCGACTAGTTCCGCCTGACTCAGATTGGCTCCCGTCAGTTTGGCCGCAACCAGATTAGCCTTCGCAAGTTTGGCCCGGTTGAGATAGGCCAACATAAACAGGGCGCTGTGCAGGTCGGCCTGACTGAGGTCAATCCCAATTAAGTCTGCTTTGGCCAGACAGATGCCAGCCAGGTTCAATCCCTGAAAGTTGACTTGACCCGATTCATACTGTCTAAGAAGGGTAGTAGAGTCCATGGCGATTGAATAGGAGATGTTACCGGTGCGGAGACGAACAAGCAGACTGGATAGCGGACTGGACAGCACGACGAATGGTTAAAGCAGCGGCCAGGATTGCGAGTTGGAAGAGGGCTGGAGAGATTTGGAGAGAGCTGGCCCAGATCAATCAATCAGATTCCGGCAGCGTCAGTTCATGGGTCGCAGCTTTCATCCCGGTTGTTTCCACCGCTTGCAGAGAACCACTGGACAGGGAAGGTAAGGCATAAAACGGCTGCACGACTTTGAGAATTGCCTCACCTGCTTGAACGTAGTCTTCATTCGCCAATCGCTTCACTGCCAGTCGCAGATTGGCTTCTAGATCTGGATACTGCCGGTAGGACAGGAACAGAATTCGCAGCAGTTCATCCAGTTCATGGGTTTTAAGCATGGTTTCATGCTCAGCATTCTCCTGAAAGGGTTCGTGCAGCAGAGAAAACAGCACAATTTTGGCCTTTAGCGGGTTGGCGTCCTGCATCAAATTCAGCCGCAGATCAAACAACTCCTCGGTTGTGTAGGGCTGAGCCAGGGGCAAGACCTTGAGATTCGGTTTAGATCTAGGGCCGCTCTGGGGGGCGGATGAACTCACGACCTTCAGCGACGCTCGGCCCGTGGAAACCACACCCCCCGAACCGGAATGGGGTTCAGGCTGTCTGGAGCTGGGCAGAGTCGTCAGCTTGGGGTTGAGGGAGGGTTGGGTTTGGGTAAATTCGGTTGTTTCCGCCGTGGATTGCCGCACCTCCGTGTCGGGCTCCTCCTCGGGTAGTTCCAGACTGGTTGGAGAATCGCTAGCTTGATAGAGCGGCTGAAAAGCAGCGCTGATTAGATTTGCTACCCGCCCGTACTCTTCAGGTTTACTGAGCGCCCGGGCCACCTGATGGAGGGTCAGCCGCAGGCTCTCAGGACTTGGGGCAATTTGATGAAGTTCCTGGACAAGCTCTAGCAGGCTGAGCTGCTCCAGCTTCACCGCGTTATTTTCCCAGGTGCTGCGACAGGTCAACAGCAGCAGTTTTTTGATGCGTCGGAGTTCAGAAGCCTGCTCTAGCTGCTGAGCTACCGTGCAGTAGAGGGACTGACTTGCCGTTTGGCGATGCTGTAACTCGGCATAGAGCGGCAGGAGGCGGCTGATCACACTGTTGGCCACAATCGTGTATTCGGCAGATTTGTTCAGCGTGGCAACAACCTGGTTGATCCGCTGCTGAAGTACTTCAAAGCTAGGAGCCAGTTCTAGCAGATGCTGAAGCAACCCCCGCAGGGCAAGCCGCTCTAGCTGTTGGCGGTCGGTTTCCCAGGTGCCTGTGCAGACACAAAACAATAATTTCTTGATCCGCAGCAAATTGTAATCCTGAGTCAGATCGGCAGCGATCTGATCCAAATGTGAAGCGATGACCCTGAACTGATCGGGCGGAGAGGCACTGAGAACCATACTTTCATTCTGCCGAGGGGGAGTTTGATTCAAGGTCTAGCGTTCCCTGGGCTTCTGTAAAGGCTAACGACAAGGATTGTGTTTTTTTTGTCAAGCACCACGGATAGGCCACGAAACGGGTGAAAGAGAGTAAACAGTAGAGATCCGGGCACAATCACCCTAGCAGATTCGCACAGTGGAGCGAAGAGCTGGAATTTAAGCTCAAATCTAGCCCACCCCGGCAAACGACTGCCCAGAGAACATGCAGAAGCAGTATCAAACTTTAAAGAGAATTATTTTATACGTTCTGCTCAGTAGTTTACTGATAGGCCTGGGCAGTATTTTTCTTCGCTCCATAGGCGAACAACTCCAGACAGTTGCGCCCACAGCAGGGCATCTGCTCAACCAGCCGATGATTAATCGAGTTTTCTGGTTCGGTAAGGCCCAGATTCCTGCTGTCAGTCCAGAATTGGGCTTTTTGGAATGGCGCGTTCTGGTGCTGCTGCTGCCATTGCTGCTGGTTGGTGTGCAGCGACAGCGCTTACTGCAGGTCAGTCAGGCCAAGCTCACAGCGCACTGGTTTGGCTATTTGCGTCTGCTGAACTGGGTCACACTGGGGATTTGGGCCGGTTGGCTTGGGCTATTTGGTCTGGAGCGGTCAACCGAACTGCTGCAGAGTGATGCCAGCCTCAGCCAGGAAGGACAGATGGTGCTGCTGCTGGTGCTGCCGCCTGTGCTGGCGATTGCGGGCTGCTATGCCCTGTCTTACCGGTTGTTTCGTCGGGTTGGCTCTAACGTCTGGCCCCGGAGCGATCTGATCCAGCAGGTAATCTGGGGCCAGCTGCGCGGCATGTTGCCCCTCGCCCTGTTCTTCAGCGGCTGTCGGCTGTTCTTTCACCACCAGCTCCCTGAGGCAATGCTGCTGTTCGGTGCGTCCTACTTTGGCCAGCTAGGGCTAACTCAACTGGCCGGTCAGGCTAACCAGGTAGCATTGCAAGCCCTCACAACTGGAGAGCTCCGCGACCGAATTTTTGCTTTGGCTCAGCCGACAGGAGTGCGGCTTCAGCAGATCTACATCATGCCGTCCCAGGGCAGCGTCAACGCCTTTGCAGTGCAGAACGGTAACGTAATTCTGACCGACCAGCTTTTACAGCACCTCAACAAGCGGGAAATTGATGCTATCGTTGCCCACGAACTAGCCCATTTGCAGTACAAACATCCCCAGACACTTCAGCTGATTCTGCTGATTGCAATCTGCGGCACGCTCTGGAGCCAGTTTATTTGGGGGCAGTTTGTCTGGAGTCAGGGCTGGGCCAGCCTGTCTGCGATTCCGGTGGCGGCGATTTTGCTGCTCACCCTCTATTACTTCTACGCCCGCCGCTTCGAATATGCAGCCGATGAACGAGCGACCCAGCTGACCCAAGATCCGGTGGCGATGATTACCGGTTTAGTGAAGCTCGCCCACCTGACCCGGACGCCGTTTGAATGGGGTAGATTCACTGGGCTGTTTATGCCCCATCCCTCCCTGCGGCAGCGGGTCCAGGCGATTGGGCAGCGCCACGGCCTCGGCGGCCACCAGCTGCAATATTTTCTTGAGAGTCAGACGGGCAGCAGTTGGACTATTGTTTCAACCCACTACCGATTGCCCGAAGCGCTGACGCAGAAGCCCATGCTGTTTTCGAGTCGGCTGAAGCAGCAGACGGGTCTGTGGCTGGAGTGGCAGCTGATCCTAGCTCTGACGTTTCCCCTAGCGGCAGTGGTCTGGCTACAGCTCAAGGGAATCAGCGGCTACGGTTTCTATGGACTGGGCTGGCTGTTGGCGCTGGGACTGGCGCACCTGACGGTGAAGGCCGTGCCTTGGAGCCATGTCAAACTCCGCCACAAGCTGGCCCAGAAGCTCCAGGATCAACAGCTCAACCCCAAAGTTTGGAACGGCACGTTTGTCGGGCTGGCTCCTGATGAAGCGCTGCGGTGTTACGAAGGGCTGCCCTATTGGGATCTGGGATTTCTGTTTCTGGAAGACGATCGGCTCTGTTATGTCGGTGAGCACAAGCGCTTTGCTCTCTATGCCACCCACATCACCCAAATGAGTTGGGAGTCAGGCGGCTGGCAGGCGGGACAAACCGCCAGTCTGGTGATCCGCTGGCACGATGGGCTGGACAGCGGCAGCTTTCGGCTCTACCCCTGCGAGTCGGGCTGCTCAAAGCAACAGGCTACATTACGCACCTTGAGACAACAGCTTCAGCGCTGGCAGAGCCGATCTAGCTGGCAGCCAACCCTGATCCAGGGGAGCAATCCTTTTGTGACCCTCACCTCGCCCCAATTCGGGACAGTCACCAGTGAGGCTCTAAATAGCCATCGGCTCAAACAGTTTGGCCAGCGGCTAATCAAGCTGCTCGCCGTGGGGCTGGCGATTTGTGTCGGGCTACAACAGCAGGAGCACGTTGCTTTTAGCCTGCAAACCTATAATCAGGTCTATGTTTTGGGCGGTTCTGTGGTTGGACTCTTGCTCCAGGGTTTGCCCTGGGCTAGCACTGGCAAAAACCTACCTTCGAGAGCTATTCAAAATTAATGTTTTGCCCGAAGATAGACCGATACGGTTTCGAGTAGAGATCGAGGCCGCTCTAGGCAAGGAGGAGGATTATGGCTGAATCAGGAGCACAGGTCTGCCCTGTTTGCAGTGTCAAAATCATCAAAATGGTTGGGGGCGATCGGGTACTGTTTTCGGTTGGGCCACCCGGCACCCGAGCGATTCTCTGGCAGCGGGTCTGCCGACATGTCCAAAGACCAGGCTGTATCAACGCAGAGGGCGGTCAGCCTCCAAAGACCTGAGTGAGGGAAGCAGGGCGATTGGGGCGGAATCCCCAGGACACAGACTCATGATTAGGAACCACCAGATCGTCCGCTCAACCTGGGAACGCGGCATAATCAAAGCATGCAGAAAGCGGTTTTTCAAACAAAAGATGTTGTCAGGGGGCGGGCCATTTTCCTGGGGGAGCGCCTCGATCTGAAGGCCCTGGAGGAAACGGATGTCCTGGCTACGCTGCCACTGGTGGTGGCCGCAGGCGAGCAAGGTTGCGTCGTTTTGTTTCGCTATGGGGCCGTGGTGCTGTTTGGTCTCAGTTCGGTCGAAGAAGCTTCTTTTCTGACCTATCTAAAGCCGCTGGTTGTAGAGTCCTTCAGCTCTCCTGAGACGGAAGACGTGATCTTGAAGCAGGACGAAACTACAGGCGGACGGGTTGAGAACGGCATGATCTGGCTGCAAAACTTCAGCATTGACTGCATGCAAATTGTCGCCGATATCCTGGCCAAAAGTGTCGTGCTGGCCCATTACGAAGTTGGAACGGCGAAGATTTTTGATCAGATTGAACCGTTTGCCGACAGCCTGCAGCGCACTACGAAAGACGAGCGCTGGGCCAAAGAGCTGCTGAGGCAGTTGGGCCGCACCCTATCGATTCAACACAAGATGGTGGGCCGGGTCGAAATCGTTGATAAGCCAGAACTGCTGTGGGATGCGCCAGAGCTAGAGCGAATCTATCAGCGCCTTGAGAAAGAATACGAGATTCGAGAGCGCCATCTGGCCCTCGAACGCAAGTTGAGCTTAATTTCTACGACTGCCGAGACCGTGCTCGATCTGCTCCAGCACAACACGGGCCTGCGGGTCGAGTGGTATGTGGTGATTTTGATTGTGGTAGAAATTTTGCTGTCGGTCTACGACGTGTTTATCCAGGTTTAGG
>JBJTUI010000167.1:0-3604 GCA_046080625.1 Elainella sp.
CCTAGGAGCAAGATTTTCAGGCATGATCAAGCTGCGATTGAAGCGGTTCGGCAAGAAATTTGAGGCAAGCTATCGGATTGTGGCGATGAATAATGATTCTCGCCGGGATGGTCGTCCTCTAGAAGAGTTGGGTTTCTATAACCCCAGAACCGACGAAGTAAAACTGAATGCCGAAGCCGTGACGAAGCGGCTTGAGCAGGGTGCCCAGCCCACCAAAACGGTGCGTCGTCTGCTGGAAAAGGCCAATCTCTTAGAACAAAAGGCCCGTGCCCAAGCCTAGTTGCCCCATCGATTAGCTGCGTGATCGGCGGTATAGTGGGTTCACCCACTGGTTCGATGAGCTAACCCTTGGCCAATGTAAGCTAATCTTTGGGCTATTCGGCCTCACAGACCCAGTAAGCAGGCTCAGTAAAGCGAAGTGTCTGATTTAAATCCCTCTTCTCAACCGGCCTCTGCCCCCACCTCTGCTCCAGACTACGCCGATCTGGTGCGGTTTCTGGTGCAGCCATTCCTCGACTCTCCCGATTTGCTGCGGGTAGACTGCGAGGTTTCGCCCCGCACCATGCGCGTTCTGGTCAGGCTGGCGTTTGAGGGAGACGATAAGGGGCGAGTGTTTGGCCGGGGCGGTCGGAATATTCAGGCTGTTCGCACCGTGCTTCAGGCCGTGGCCCAAACGGTGGGTCAGTCGGCCCATCTAGAGGTATTTGGCAGCCAGTCGAGTGGCAGCCAGTCGAGCTGCCCCCGCGAGGGCAGTGAACGGCCCCGTTCTGCTCCACGTCGGCCCCAGCCTCGCCACTAGAGCCTGCAAGCATGGGGCTGACGGGGGACGCAAATCTTGACAAGCCTGAACCGATAGCCGCAAAGCCTGCTACCTTGAAGAGGCGAAGCTTCCCTTATCTAGGGCTGCATGGGAAATACAATCACAATCGATTTACCAATGCCCGCGAGCGCCATGGCGCTGGCCGGGTTCCGTGAAGAAAACCTCAAGGTTCTGGCCCAGCAGACCGGCGCTAGCTTTGTCTTGCGCGGTCAGGCTCTGTCGGTTTCTGGCACCGAGAAGCAGCTTGAGCTAAGCCAGGAGTTGATCAGAGCGCTGGAACCCTACTGGGGTCAGGGCAAGCCAATTACCGGCGTTGAGATTCTGACGGCCCGCCACGCCCTGAATACCAATCGCCAGGATGAGCTTCAGGCGCTACAGCAAAATGTTCTGGCTCGCACCCGCAAGGGCGAAGAGATTCGGGCCAAAACCTTCCGGCAGCGCCAGTATATTCAGGCGATCCAGAGCCACGATTTGATTTTTTGCACCGGCCCGGCTGGCACCGGCAAAACCTTTCTGGCGGCAGTGGTAGCCGTCCAGGCTTTGTTGTCCAACCAGTTTGAGCGGCTGATCCTCACCCGTCCTGCTGTCGAAGCGGGCGAAAAGCTGGGGTTCCTCCCCGGCGATTTACAGCAGAAGGTCGATCCCTACCTGCGTCCGCTCTACGATGCCCTGTTTGAAATGCTCGACCCGGAGAAGCTGCCCGGTCTGATGGAGCGGGGTGTAATTGAGGTGGCACCGCTGGCCTACATGCGCGGTCGTACGCTCAACAACGCCTTCGTGATTCTCGACGAAGCCCAGAATACTACCCCTGCCCAGATGAAGATGGTGTTGACCCGGCTGGGCTTCCGGTCGCGCATGGTGGTCACGGGAGACACCACCCAAACCGACCTACCCTCGCAGCAGGTTTCGGGCCTTACCGTAGCCCAGCGGATTCTACAGCAGGTTGAGGGGATTGCCTTTTGTCAGCTCACGAAGGCTGACGTGGTGCGCCATCCGCTTGTGCAGAGAATTGTGGCGGCCTACGAAGACTACGACAAAGCCGAGCGCTAGCTGTTGAATGGGCTGGTGCGACTTACCGCACGAGCTGAAAAATCGGATTCTGGCTGGCTCCCCAGCCAAGTGCCAGACCAGCCAGAGAGACCAGGCTTAAAATAAACAGAGCCTGCAACCGACTGTAGCCGAAGTTTTGGAGGTCGAGGCGGGCCAGCAATTCGGCTGAAATCAGCGCCAGGAAATAGCCAAAAGTCTTGAACCAGACCAGCGACAGGGTAACGCTGATTGCTCCGAGAATAATTAGCGTGAAATAGCCAACGTCGGAACGCAGCCACAGCCGCGCAAATCGCTTTAGACCGTCAAACCAGGTGGTGAGCAGCAGAGCCTGAGCCAGCGTAAACGAGAGCACCAGAAACCAGACAAGCGGCGTGGCCGTGATGTGGATCAGATACCAGCTAAAGGTGCTGTAGGCAGCAAACAGCAGCAGCAGAGATAGCCAGGGAAACGTTTTCACTACAGCTTCTTGCAGATTCTTTCGAACGAACTGTTATCCAGTCTAGAGCTATCCAGTCTGAAATTTAGTGGGCCTGGGTCTGAAATTCCTGCACCCAATCCGCAACGATCTGGGCCAGCCTGCGTGCCGCACCGGCCTCCCCCCGCACCTGCTGAAGCGCCTGCCGCACCTGCTGCAGCTGTTCGGGACTGTCGAGCCACTCGATGGCTAGCTGGGCCACCTGCTGGGGCTGGAGTTCGCCCACCAGTTCAGGCACAATCGCCCGCCCTGCCCAGATGTTGGGCCAGGCCAGCAGTCGGTTCTGACCAATTAACCAGTGCTGCAACAGCCAGCCGTTGATCAGTTTGGCAAACAGTGTTCCCACACCCGGCAGGTTGGCCAGCAGCCCCGGCAGACCATCCCAGGCCCGCATGGCGTCGAGCTGCTGGGTCGGAAGCAGCACAATCATCGGTATAGCCAGAGCCCCCAGTTCTGCCGTATTGGCCCCAACCGTCGTCAGGCAAAAATCGCAGCGGGCCAGCAGGGCATGGGCCGGGAATTGGTTCCAGAGAGCGACGCGCAGGCCGCTGGCAGTTTTCAGGTAGGGGAGTTCTGTTTGGGACAGGTCATCCTGAGACAGGTCATCCTGATGCAACTCGGCCTCGATCTGGCCAAACCGGCCCAACACCGGATTCTGCTCCGGATCGGCAAAGCGGGCCAGGGTAGCCAGATCGAGGGTGGGGGCAACCGGAATCACAAACCGCGTCTGGGGGCGAGACTGCTGGACCTGTTCGGCAACTGCAAGAGCCAGCGGCAGCCCTTGAGCCAATTTGGCCGATTTAGATCCAGGCAGCAGCCCGATCAGGGGAGCATTAGGGGGCGTTCCGGGCTGGGGGCTCTGCTGGGGTGGGGCGACGTCGGCCATCAGATCGCCCACAACCGTGAACCGATCCGCATATTGGCGGGGAGCCTGCCCGATCAGGCTGGGTTTCATCACCGCAAACCGATCGATCCAGCGATGCCAGCGGGTTTCCCACTCGCCGTAGATCAGGGTTTTATAGCCCAGACGTTTGCCAATCACGACCGTAAAAAACTGGTCGCCGCCCAGAAAAACCACGATACCCTGGGGAGCCCAGTCCCACCCCGCTGCGGTTTTGCCCCAGAGCAGAAACGGCCAGAAGTCCTTGGCGGCCTGCACCCGGTCGATGTCATAGCGCTGGGCCAGGGCAACTTCCTGACCGCTAGCATTGGGGCAGGGTGAGAGCACCAGCGAAATCCGCAGGCCGGGGATTTGCTGA
>JBJTUI010000168.1:0-6040 GCA_046080625.1 Elainella sp.
TACCTGCTGATCGGCGTCTGGTTTAATCAGTCGCTCGTAGTGACCGGAGCCAGAGACGCCTTTCTCACCAAGCGGATCGGCGACCTGTTCCTGCTAATGGGTGTGCTGGCTATCTATCCTCTGGCCCACACCTGGAACTACAGCGAGCTGGCTGTTTGGGCCGAAACTGCCCAGGTAAACCCGACCGTCATTACCCTGGTTGGACTGGCGCTGCTGGCTGGCCCAATGGGCAAATGCGCTCAGTTTCCCCTGCACCTCTGGCTGGATGAAGCTATGGAAGGCCCCATCCCCAGTTCAATTCTGCGTAACTCTGTCGTGGTAGCAACTGGAGCCTGGGTGCTTGTCAAGCTTCAGCCCGTGCTGGCTCTGTCGCCAACCGTACAGACGGCCACGATTGCGATCGGGGCAGTTACCGCAATCGGCGGCACCCTGATTGCGATTGCCCAGATTGATATCAAGCGCTCCCTTTCCTATCTGGTCAGTGCCTACATGGGAGTTGTGTTTATTGCCGTGGGGGCTCAGCAGACTGAAGCTGCGCTGCTGATTGTACTTACCCATGCGGTCGCCATGGCTACACTCGTTGCCAGTGCCGGTTCGATCGTGCTGAATAACATTACCCAAGACTTGACCCAACTGGGCGGCCTCTGGAGTCGGCGTCCCATTACGGGGCTGTCGTTTGTGATTGGTGCATTGGGTCTGGTGGCGCTGCCGCCCCTGGGAAGCTTCTGGGCGATGTTGAAGTTGGCCGATGGCCTCTGGGCCACAAGACCAGGATTGGTAGCTTTGCTGCTGGTGATTAACAGTCTGGCCGCATTTAGCATCACGCGCACCTTTGGCCTGATTTTTGCAGGGACAATCCAGCCCATGACTGTACGCTCGCCGGAAAACCTCTGGGCCATCACTCTGCCAATGACCGCTTTAGCTGGTTTTGTCCTGCACGTTCCCATGATTTTGGGCAGTCTATCGTTGCTGCCAGCCTGGGCAACGCTTAATAAGGACGTGGCGCTACTGCTCACTTGGTCCAGCATCTTTGGCCTCAGCCTGGGGGCTGTGATCTATATCGGCGGATATATCAAAAAGCCGGTACAACTACCCTGGAAGCCGCTGCAAGATCTGTTCGCCTACGACTTCTATACTCCGAAACTCTATAAGTCAAGCGTGGTAGGCAGTGTGGATATCGTCTCGCGGGTGACGGATTGGATCGACCGCTATGTTGTGGATGGACTGGTCAATCTGGTCGGCATTTCCTCGCTGTTCGGCGGTGAAGCTCTGAAATACGGCAACTCGGGGCAAACCCAGTTCTATGCGCTGACAATTGCGATTGGTCTGGTGATTACCGCTATCTACCTGAGCTGGTCGATCATCTCCCACTTGACCATCACAACCCAGCTGATTTCGCTGCTCAGCTAAGCTACTGCTCCTCAATTTTCTGGAAATCCTATGCTAAGCGTATTGATCTGGCTGCCGATCGTCGGAGCCGCCATCGTGGGCCTATTGCCTCAATCAGTGCCAACCCAGCAGGTTCGGAATGTTGCTCTAACTGTTACGGGGGTGGTGCTGCTCTGGACGATCTGGCTATTTACCCAATTTGACCTGAGTAGCCCCGCCTTCCAGATGCGGGAGTACCTGCCCTGGATTGAAACCCTGGGCATGAACTACGAGCTGGCGTTGGACGGGTTGGCCCTGGTTCTGTGGGCCTGAACAGCCTGCTGACCTGGATTGCCCTGCTGAGCAGCAGCGAAACCACCGAGCGCCCGCGCATGTTCTACGCGCTGATTTTGCTGGTCTGCGGTGGGGTGTCGGGCGCATTTCTGGCCCAAAATCTGCTGCTGTTCTTCCTGTTCTACGAGCTGGAGCTGGTGCCCTTCTACCTGCTGATCTCGATCTGGGGCGGTCAGAAGCGGGCCTATGCTGCGATTAAGTTTTTGATCTACACCGCCATTTCGGGGGCGCTGATTCTGGCGGGCTTCCTGGGCCTAATCTGGCTGTCGGGTAGCTCTAGCTTCAGCTACACCGCCGCGATGGGGCAAGCTTTACCAATTGAGCTACAGGTGATTCTGCTGGGCGTGCTGCTGGTCGGGTTTGGCATCAAGATTCCCCTGGTGCCCTTCCACACCTGGCTGCCCGATACCTACGTTGAATCTTCCACTCCGGTGACGATTCTGCTGGGCGGCATCCTGGCCAAGCTTGGTACCTATGGAATTCTGCGATTTGGCCTGGGCCTGTTTCCAGAAGCCTGGGCGAAACTGGCTCCGCTTTTGGCAATCTGGGGGGCGGTCAGCATTTTGTATGGGGCGCTGGCTGCGATTGCCCAAAAGGACATCAAGCGGATGGTTGCCTACAGCTCGATTGGGCATATGGGCTACATTCTGCTAGGCGCAGCGGCGCTGACACCCCTGGCTCTGGTAGGTTCCGTATCTCAGATGGTGGCCCACGGTTTGATTTTGGCTATTCTGTTCCATCTGGTTGGGGTGGTTGAACAGAAGGTGGGCAGTCGTGAACTTGACGTCCTGAACGGGTTGCTCAATCCAATTCGCGGTCTACCCTCGATTAGCTCGCTGCTGATTCTGGGAGCGATGGCGAGCGCGGGCATTCCTGGTCTGGCTGGGTTTGTGGCCGAGTTTCTGATTTTCCAGGGCAGCTATAAGGTGTTTCCAGTGCAGACCCTGATCGCTGTGGCCGGCACTGGCCTGACCGCCGTCTATTTTGTGATTCTGCTGAACCGCACCTGCTTTGGCCGGTTGGATAATGCCACAGCCTACTATCCCAGAGTGCTGTTTGAAGAGCGGTTGCCCGCCCTGATCCTGGCCGGTCTGATCGTGTTTTTGGGACTCCAGCCGAGCTGGCTGGTGAAATGGAGCGAGGCCACCTCGACTGCCATGGTTGCCGCCGCACCTGCCATAGAACAGCGAGTTGCCGCCCTGCCTGACGCGCCCGGCCTGCAGCAGCAGCCTAATTCACCGCCCAATTAGCGCCCAATTTACTGTCGCCAAATTGCCGATTGTCGTGCTCATTCTTATCTTCTACGTGCCATGACAGCAACCCTAGTTTCTCCCTCCCCAACCAAACTGCCGCCATCCACACACGAGTTTGCCGAAATCATCCACCGTCTGGAAGCAGGTGGCGCGATGCTGCCTGATACGCCCGAGAACCTGATGCAGATCATCGGGCTATATAAGGCCTACGCTGTGCCGATGGATTTCTACTGGCGCGATTTGCTCTACATTGCCGAGCAGGTGTTTCTGAATCCGCTGCCGTTTTTCAAATACATCATCTCCCAGGAGTATCTGGATCGCCAGAACCACTATGCGGGCGATCAGGCTGACCTGCGGATCTGGCGTGGTACTGGTAGCGCCCATCCCGAACTTTTAGAGTTCATGGCCCAGGGCGAGCTGAAAACCAAGCTGCCGCGCCTGCTGCACCACTGGTACCACGACCGGGTCAACATGGAGTTCGCTGAGGAATGTATGCGAGCCATGCTGTGGCACGGGCGCGATATGGGTATGGGTCTGTTTGATGCCTACCTGGACGGCGAGGAATACCGCCAGAATGCCGATCGGGCGATCAAGGCCTATTTCAAGGGCAACCCGGCCATGTTGGGCCTCTACAAAGCCTTCCCAGAAATGTTCCTGGAGCAGGTGCGGCAGATGTCCTACTATTCCAACCTGGGCCTGTTCTGGGAGATCATGGCTCCCGTGTTCTTCGAGATGTCGGACCTCTATGATGAAGGCAAGATTGCCAGTGTCCCCGACGCAATGAACTTCCTGGTGAACGGGATTTTTGCGATTGCCGGACGCCCAATTTACCATCATGTCTATATCCGGGGCGAGTGCTACGAGATCATCCCCAAATCCAAAGGGTTCATGTGGCTCTATGAAGCAGCGCTGCCCTACGTGGAAGCCGTGTTCTACCGTACCTCGCCCTTCCGAGGCACCAAGTCCTACAACGCCCAGGCGGGTCAGGTTCCGGCAGAGCAGAAAGACTTCCACTACGGCGTGCTCTATGCCGATAAGTTTCCGGTCGGCACGGCTGGAATTCCGCCGACGCTGCTGGCCCAGGATATGCTGCATTTCCTGCCGCCCTACCTGATCGACTACTACAAACAGCACTGCCGGGGCGAAGACGACATGCTGATCCAACTGGCAGTCAGTTTCCAGCGCTCAATGTATTGCGTTACCTCAGCCGTGATTCAGGCGCTGCGGGCAGCCCTGCTCTACCCGCTAGATGACCCCAACCCGGAACACCTGATGGCCAACCGCAAATTCTTTGAGGCCCAGATCGATCGCTTCAAACGACCCGAAGCCCGACTGCGGAATATCCAAACACCCGATTACCGTTAGGCAGGCTCCTCTGTCCGGTTCTGCGGGGTAGGAATATAGCCATAGTCTTTCTGGTTAGGACGGGGTGCAGGGGTGGAACCCCTAGCTGGGGGCGCAGCCTCCATACCCCCTTCTGTCCTAAGCTGAGTGCGTAGCGCTATAACAGAAGTGAAAAAGTTTGGGTGGCCAGCGCAGGGTCACCCATTTTTCATGCAGGTCCAGGTTTAGTTCACCGCAGGCTGACTACTTGGTTGCCGCTTGAATGCAGGCTTCGACCAAAGGCGCGACCTGATCTACATCTTTCCAGCCCAGAATCTCGGTTACTTTCTTTTCCAGATTCTTGTAGGTTCTAAAAAATTCTTCCACCTCTGCCAGTCGGTGGGGCGCAATGTCCTTCAGAGATTTGACTTCGGCATAGCGCGGGTCTTTGTCGGGTACGCAAAGAATTTTCTCATCCCGGTCGCCGCCGTCTACCATTTCCAGCATGCCAATCGGACGAGCGGCGATGATGCATCCCGGAAAGGTGGGTTGATCCATGATCACCATGCCATCTAGCGGATCGCCATCATCTGCCAGCGTGTTGGGTACAAACCCGTAGTCATAGGGATATTGCACAGAAGCATAGAGGACGCGATCGAGGGCGAATGCCTGGAGATCTTTGTCAAACTCATATTTGTTCTTGCTGCCCGCGGGAATTTCGACCAGCACATTAATTAATCCCGGCTTCGGCTGGGGGGGAATCTTTGACAAATCCACAGCATTTCTCCAAATCAAACAGGACAAGGGCAGGACAAATAACTACCCCGACTAGCATTTTAAGGGAAGTGGGAACAATTCCAGCAGCCGTTGTAAAAGCTTTGGAGAAGGGCGATGGCTGATCGCTAGTCGGCCCGAGTATCTGGCGTCAGACCGGGCTGCCAATTAGCGGAATCGGCTGAAGAGAAGTGCGCAATCGCAAACAGCGGCACGGTCAGGGTGAGCAAGGCGATAATTGTTCCAATCAAGTTCGCTAGCTGGCCTTCCAGGTTATTGGCAACCCGATTGGCGACTGGGTTCGCAACTGGGTTCGCAACCTGGTGAGACGTTCGATCGACGCTGCTCGCTCGACTGCTAGATTCCATATGAGTTATTTGATGAACCAACACGATTAACTGGTGACATGAACCCCTACCTATTGGAAGGGGTATAGGTGGGGCAACAGGCGTCTGCCTACCCTAACCCTATTTTAATAGTTTTTATTCTAGCCCCCGCCCACTCGACCCATCATCCGCAAAAACTCGAGAGGCAAACCGTCGGCATCCGCTATAAAAGCCACCTCATAGACAGCATCACCAATTATTTGCTGGGTCGGCTCCAGCAGCACCTTGAGGGGAAACCCCCGCCCTTGCTCAGCCAGTTCACCAAACCTGGCCTTGAGTTGATCCAGCCAGTTGGGTAGATCGTCGATCTGCTGGGTCAGGTCAAACGACAGGTGGTAGTACCCCGTATAGTGTTCGTCGCTGAAGGCATCAGCCGCGGGGCGAGGTTCGGGAACTTGCAGCAGTTCGATCCGCCCGCCCAACCCTTCCATCCAGCAGGCCAGCGTGATTCCGGCGGTGAAGCGCTCGCAGACCTGAAACCCAAGACACTCATAGAACGCCATGGCCCGATGAATATCAGCCGTGCGAATCGAAGCGTGATGCATTGGCTCAGGACTCTACTCAAAAACTCTATTCGAATAG
>JBJTUI010000169.1:0-2921 GCA_046080625.1 Elainella sp.
CACACAACTCGTCAAACGCTTTGCGATTCAGTCCAGTCAATGCCCGTAATAGGCGGTCATTTTCAAGCGCACGTCGAATATTGAGCACTGGATTTTTAGGTCAGGGACAAAATTACCTTACCTTAAAAAGCAACAAGTCTCATATCTAGTGGCAACCACGGCAATTCTGGAAGAACCAGAGTATTGCAGTTGCGCCCGACAATACCTTAGTTCATCACCAGCCATCTGGACGGCACGATCTGGCGCATGGGGGAGGACAGACAGCCGGTTTTGCACAGCCGGATTACGGGCAAAGCGACCGGGTTGGCCCTTTTGCCCCAGGGCAATCTGCTGCTGAGCGGCTGGGATGACCAGGAGGTTTCCTGTCTGTTTCAGATTGACCCAGACGGCACCAGCAGCCTGGTGGCCACCCTGCCCGACGCCCAGTTTCTCAATGGCATGACCCTATTAGATCCCGAACAGCTGCTGATTGCCGACTCCTACCGGGGCGCGATCTGGATCTACAGCCTGACTGAGAAAACGGTCAAACTCTGGTTCGAGCATCCCGAACTGGCCCGCAGCAGTTCCGCCAGCAGCTTCCCGGCTGTCAACGGCCTGAAGCTCTACAGCGGCGTTCTTTACGCCTCAAATACGGAGAAAATGCAGCTCGTCCAGATTCCGGTTGTCGAGGGTCAACCCGGCCAGCCGCAAGTCTTCGTCGCCCCCATCAACCTGGACGATTTCGCCTTTGACCACCAGGGCAACCTCTATGGCACGACCCATGTTTACAACAGCGTGGTCAAAATCGCCCCCGATGGAGCCGTCACCACCATCGCTGGGCTAGAAGCAGGCATGGCGGGCAGCACAGCCCTGGCCTTTGGTCGCAGCAGTGCCGATCAGACCCGCATTTACGTCGTCACGAACGGCGGCATGTCGCTACCGCCCGAGACAGGACTGGAGCCCGCCAGGGTCGTGCGGCTAGAGGTGGGGATGGCGGGCCTGCCGCTGCTGGGATAGCTCAGAGCCTGATCGCGCTACCCTCCGCGCTACTCCCAGCCCGGACTTCAGGCAAGACTGCTTCCGGCAAAATCAGCATGGCATCGCCGAACGAGTAGAAGCGGTACTCGGCTTCGATTGCCGTTTGGTAGAGATCCAGCACCCGCTGGCGGCCAATCAGCGAACTGACCAGCATCATCAGGCTGGACTTGGGCAAATGGAAGTTGGTGATCAAGCCATCGACCACCTGCCAGTGGTAGCCCGGATAGATATATAGATTGGTTTTGCCACAGAAGGGCTGGAGCGCCCCGGTCTGGGAGGCTCCCTCCAGCGAACGCACCGAGGTCGTACCCACGGCAATCACCCGTCCGCCTCGGGCTTTGGTTTCGGCAATTTTGGCTACGGTCTCCGGCGACACTTCTACCCATTCGCCGTGCATCTGATGGGTGGTGATGTCTGTCGCTTCCACGGGTCGGAAGGTGCCGACCCCGACATGCAGCGTCACAAAAGTCTGCTCAATGCCAGTTTGGGCCAGCCGCTCCAGCAGTTCGGGGGTGAAGTGGAGTCCGGCTGTGGGGGCAGCAGCAGAGCCGGAATGCTCGGCGTAGACGGTTTGGTACTGGTCGGGACTGGCCTCGGAATCCGTGATGTAGGGCGGTAGGGGAACTTCCCCCAGCTGAGCCAGCAGTGACACAACCGGTTCGTCTGTGCCAGAGCGGAATTGCAGCAATCGTCCGCCCGTCGCTGCATCAACTGACTGCACCACCGCCGTCAGCAGCGGTTGACCGTCCAGGGCTGCACTCGTATCCCAACCAAAGCCAATCTCAGCACCAGGTTTTAGCCTTCGGCCCGGTTTGACCAAAGCCAGCCAGTGATCAGGCGACTGTTCTTCCAAAAGCAGCACCTCGACCGGCAGGTTGCTCGGCTGGCTGTCCTGCTCCGCAGATCCGCTATTGGTTGAATGACTGGCCGAACTACTGGCCGAACTACTGGCTGGATTACTGACCGAACTATGGCTTTGGGAAACCAGCTTGCGGCCATGCAGACGGGCTGGCATGACGCGGGTGTTGTTCATCACCAGCAGATCGCCGGGCAGCAGCAGACTGTCTAGATCGCGAAAATGGTAGTGCTGATGAGCGTCGGCTTCTACTATTAGCAGGCGCGAGCTGTCGCGGGGCACCACCGGATTCTGGGCAATCCGCGCTTCGGGCAAATGGTAGTCGTAGGCATCAAGCTGCCAATCAGAGTGGGTCGCCTCTGGAGCGGAGGCAGCTGAATCTAAGGCGACTGAATCTAGGGCTGCTGGAGCGTCTGGAGCAGAGCCAGACCAATCAGAACGAATCATCGGGATGTTAAAACGGTAAATTTGGGGCGCGGAGCCATCTGGAGCTGGGCAGATTGGGGCGCGGCTACCCTATAGCCCCCCTATAGCCCGCAGATTACGGACGGTAAATTGGGTGATGTTCCCCATGCCAGATCGGGGGCATCTCCCCTAGTAGAATAACGAGAATCCTCCGAAGATAAAAGAGTAGCATTTGCCAGAGCCTCATGGAGTACCTGTATTACCTCGCGAATGCCAGCCTGACGCTGAGGATTGTCGAGCACTTCCATTCTATGCCCTGGCTTCCGATTCGCTTCATTACGGTGATTCATCAGATCGACGGTTGGATTGTCAAAGTGAAGTTATCACGAGCATTGGACAGTCAGGAGAGCGGAGACTTTCGGGCGTTCCTCAACGAGCTGGGAATTCCCTACGATCCTGAAATTCGCGTCCAGATGGCGCTCTGGGGGTTGGAAACCGGGCAATCTCCTGTGGATGTGATGCGACGATATCAGGTGGCGGTTGTATCACACGGCATGCCTGACCGAACGGAAATTGAAGAGTTTCGTCGCCAGTTTGTCCAGGGTCTGGGCTATTGTCCTGAGACGTTGGCCTAGGCAAACTG
>JBJTUI010000170.1:0-5027 GCA_046080625.1 Elainella sp.
CTGTGGTTTCTGGTGTTTTGAATTCAATCAGGTTATCGTTATTCATGGTGTATTCCTGGTCTGAGCTTTTTTGTCTTATTCAGCAGGATACGCCTTTTTTTCTCCTTTTTCTCATACACCAGATCTAACCATAACTCATACCTAACTGGTAGCAGATTGCCGGTTACAGATCGAAGGATGGAATCATGCGGCAGGTTAACGCGGGTACGGCTTACATTGTCTGGTTGCTCTGTGCCTTTGGGATTTGTGGAGGCCAGCGATTTTATACCGGCAGATTTGCCAGTGGTACGATTTACCTGTTTACCTTTGGTCTGTTTGGGATCGGGCAACTGCTCGATTTAAGGCTGATTCCTGGCATGGTTGAGCGGCGTAATCTGCACCTGCGAGGACTAGCAGACAGCTATGGCCTCACTAGCCTGAACTCATCTGTGACCTTGAACCTTGGCACTATGTCTCAGCTCAAGCAGCTTCCACCGTTTGAATCTGCCGCCCTCGTCTCAGCTACCCCAATGCAAAGGCTGCTCAGGGCGGCCCAGGAAAACGGCGGTGTACTGTCTTTGGCACAGGCGGCCCTGCATACCGGGTTGGATCTACCGCAGGTCAAACAGCTGTTGTTTGAGATGGAAAGAAACGGGATTGCTGAGATTGGCAACGATCCTGAGACGGGAGCAATTCGCTACCACTTCGATATATATCGACTGATAATATTAGACTTGTTGGGAAATAGGTGCTGGACGCAAGGCGACCCTGAGTACTGACCCAGACAAGCTGTTCTACATCCTGTTCTACTGCAAATGCTACCCCACCTTCGACTTGATGGGCGTGCTGTTCGGCTTTGACCGAGCCTGTGCAAAGGAGCTGGGTTCACCGACTGCTGCCGGTGCTGGAGCAAGCTTTGGGCCACAAGCAGGCTTTGCCAGAGCACAAGTTGCACAGCATTGAGGAGTTTGTCGAGCGTTTTCCTGAGGTCAAACAAGTTATCTTCGACGGCACAGAACGGCCTGTGCAGCGCCCCAAAGATGCCGAACAACAGAAGGCGCACTATTTGGGTAAGAAGAAACGGCATACTCGTCAGCCCATCACGGGTAGTACGGCAGACAAGTGAGTAATCCTGCTGAGTCGAGCAAGACCGGGGACGGTCCATGATAAGCGGCAGTTGGAGGAGACGGAGTGGGTGGAGTCGATTCCGGATGCAGTTGCCATAGCTGGGGATTTGGGGTTTCAAGGGCTGCAAAACGAGTACCTCAACATTCATCTGCCGCACAAGAAGACGCGAGGCAAGGAGTTGAGTGAACAGCAGAAACAGGAGAATTGGGGGGTTAGTCGAGAGCGAGTGAAATATGTAGATGCTTGCTTCCCGTAGGGTACACACTCATGCTGGAATCAAGCGCTACAGTACGGTAACGGCGGTGTATAGAAACCGTGTGAGTGATTTTGATGACCGGTTGATGTTGAATGCAACAGGTTTAGGGAACTTCTATCTAGATGCAGCACAGATTCAACAAAGATGGGGAAGTCCCGTCGAGTAGCTGAATTTATTTCCCAACAAGTCTAATAATATTGGACTGCTTTGCCACACCCCTACAATCCCTTCCCCTACAGGCCCATTGAATCTATGCACCTCTACCTGGCTGGCCCCGATGTGTTTCTGCCCAACCCGCTGTCAATGGCGCGGCTGAAGCAGGAGATTTGCCAAACCTATGGCTTTGTCGGCGAGTTCCCGTTTGACCCGACGCTCGATTTGGCCAGCCTGTCGCCCTACGACCAGGGCATCGCCATCTACAAAAGCAACATCGCCCTGATGAACCGCTGTGATTTAATTGTGGCCAACATGACCCCGTTTCGCGGCCCCAGCATGGACGTGGGCACGGCCTTCGAGATCGGCTACATGGCGGCCCAGGGCAAGCCGGTCTACGGCTACACCAACGATGGGCGGCTCTACGTCGATCGGGTGACGGCGGCCAGTCCCGGCCTGGATGCGGACGGGCTGAGCATCGAAGCCTTTGCAATGGCAGATAATTTGATGATGGAGGGCGCAATTGTCCTGAGCGGCGGCGTTCTCACCCGCGAGTCGATCCCGGCGGGCCTGTTCGACACCAGCCTCCGTACCTTCGAGGCCACGGTTAAAATTGCGGCAGAGCGGCTGTTGGGCTATGCAGCAAAGAGCGCCAACTGCTGATTGAGGCTGACCTGCTGAATTTAGCCAAATAGCCCAAATTCCAGAGTGGCGATGCTTCAATCCATTGAGCTAACCCATTGCCGAATCCGCAGGCGAAATGCTCTCAGGGTTGGGCTGCGGCCTGCCGAGAGACTCTGCTGCACAAACTCAGAAACCAGATCAGCAACCGGTAGATTGGGAAACGTGGGGCTGCTGGGCGAAATTTGATATTTGCTTATTTCTCGCCTTCAGGGCAAACGCAGTACTGGAGTCGCAGACCACGCCCGGCTTCTGCGATCGCACTAACCCTCCCAGCAGAATAATCAGGTTGCTGGCAATATAGCCATGCTCCATCCCGGAATTGTTCCTATCCATCAGCTCTCCATTGACTAACTCATAGCGTCCACTGTCTTTTGGCAGCGCCATGAACTCCTGATCTGTCCAAATTTTTTGCTCAGACGCAATCGTCATTTCTGATTCCCTCCATTTGCGGTTAGGGTCTGCCCAAACGATCTGATCAGTCCTGGGATGATGTTCAGGATTCTGGGATGAATCTACTCTAGCTGATGATAATTCCAGATTTCCTGAAGCGACTGTATCCCCTAACCAGCCCGCTCAAATTGAAGATCGGCTAAAGGTCAGAGGCTTTTCTTGTCGCTGTCGTGATTGACTCTAAGAAAGCAAGAGTGGGAGAGAATGAGGAAAAGGTTCGCAGACTTCCCCTGTCTCCCGCTTAACCGCTCACTCCGCCACCTACCATGCCCCAACCCGTCAAAATCTTGCTCGACACCGATCCGGGCGGCGATGATTCGTTTGCCTTCCTCTGGCTACAAAGTCTGGCCAAACAGGGCCATGCCGAAATCGTCGCCGTCACGGCTGCCGATGGCAACGTCCGGGCCAGCTACACCTTTGCGGCCTCCTGCAAGCTGCTCCAGCTGGGCGGCTACCCGGATGTGGAGGTGGGGCGCGGCGTAATTGGCGGCTCAGCTCACAAATCGGTAGAAGACGCCGGGGCAATCCACGGGGCCGACGGCATGGGCAACCTGTCCCACACCCTGCCCGACCCGCACCAGGACTACGAACAGGCCCGCTATTCCGATGAGGTAATCATCGACAAACTCAAGGCGGCTCCCGGCGAGATCACCCTGGTGGCGATTGGGCCATTGACCAATTTGGCGGCGGCAGAGCAGAAGTCTCCCGGCATCCTGAAGCTGGCCAAACAGATTGTGATCATGGGCGGCGCATTCTTGCGCCACGGCAACGTCACGCCCGAGGCCGAGTTCAATATTGCCTACGACCCGGAGGCCGCCCAGACAGTGTTTGCCGCCTGCACCAACCTGATCGTGATGCCGCTGGATGTGACGCATCGACTCGTATTTACGCCCGCCCTGGCCCAGCAGGTGAGCGCCGTCAACCCCGACCACCCGATCTCCCGGTTTGTTGTCGATCTCTGTCGATTCATGGTCGGCACCGCCCTGACGTTTCGAGAGATGGGCGGACAGCAGGGCTTTTTAGTTCACGATGCCGCCACCCTGGCCTACCTGTTCTACCCGGAAACGCTGTTGTTTCGCCCGATGCAGGTGGAAATCGAAACTAAGGGCGACTGGACTCGCGGCAAAACCCTATTCGACCGTCGCCACGGAGCCAAACTCAAGGCCAACGCCTGGGTAGCGCTGGAAGTGGATGCTGTCAATTTGCTGGCAACACTGGTGGAAGACCTGAAGTTTTTGGTGAGGTAGCTTCGACTGCGCTCAGCTACCGCGAGTGGAGTCCTTAGCGCAGCCGACAAGCATTGAGCGCAACCAACAAACGTTGAGCGTAGCCGAAACGCGGTCAGGGAGCCTGGAGCTTGTTCAACTCTCCGACGACGCGGTCCTTGCTGGCCAGCAGATGTTCCTGGATAGCGGCAAGGGCGGCTTCGGTTTGGCGCTGGGCGATGGCTTCGTAGATCTGGCTGTGCTCGATGCGGATCTCCAGAACTTTTGGGTTGTGGCGCGTGGTCTGTACCCGGAGCAGCATCATCTTGTCGAACACCTGCTCCAGAATCGAAACCAGCCAGCGGTTGCCCGAGCTTTCGGCGATCTGGCGGTGGAAGCCGTAATCTAGATCCAAGAGCTGCATCACGTTCAGGTCAGCGGGCGGCTCTCGCGTCAGGGTTTCGGCCTGCAAGACGTAGCTGTGGAGCTGCTGGATCTGGGCCTCGTCTGCCTGGAGGCAGGCTCCACTCACCGAGAGCTGCTCTAGGGCCAAACGACAGTCGTAGAGCTGAGCGGCGTCGGCAGCCGAAATCGTCGTCACCTGGAGCCCGCCTAGGCCGTCGGCACAGACCAAGCCATCTTTCTGGAGTTGGCGGATTGCCTCTCGAATCGGAGTGCGGCTCACCTGGAGGCGCTGGGCTAGCTGGGTTTCAACCAGACGTTCGCCTGGAGCCAGATCGCCCAACAGAATGCTGGTGCGGATGGCCTGATAGGTCTGTTCGTGCAGCGATTTGCTGCGCTGAATCGGGACGACAGATGAGAGCAAACCCTATTCTCCTAAACTCGCGGTGGGGATCAAGCTGTAAGCAAGCGCCGGGTCAGACAGTTGGTTTATATTTTAAGCGGGGTAATCTGGGCAGAGGAATTTGGGCGGACGAATCCTGCCAGCTGATCGCCAGCTGATGGGCCGATTCTGCAACCGGATCGCCTATCCCAATCTGCATTTTACACAGCCCCGATCTGATTCGGTAGGTTTACGCATTTTTTAGCTGAGGCTTCACATCTGTCCCCTCCCCTAAGTCTGAATCTAGCTGAGTTAATTACGCCTGCCACACCCGCCGGAACTGCCCTGTTTTTGCGGTGGCAGGGCTATCACGTTTTTTCAATCCCCC
>JBJTUI010000171.1:0-10490 GCA_046080625.1 Elainella sp.
TGCGACCGCCTGATCCACAGCAGTTTGATCCAGGGGATTCTGGCCAGCGGTGCCCGCTACCAGCGCTATCGCCACAGTGACTTAACCGATTTAGAATCCCGCCTTCAGGCAGCCCAGGCTTCCCGCCCCAGCCGCCTGCTGCTCGTCACCGAAACCGTCTTCAGTATGGACGGCGACCGCAGCGATCTGGCGGCCCTGACCGAACTAGCCGAGCGCTACGGGGCAATTCTCTACCTGGACGATGCCCATGCCCTGGGGGTGTTGGGGCCAAACGGCATGGGGTTGGCTGTCGGCCATCCGGCAGATCTGGTGATTGGCACGTTGGGCAAGGCGTTTGGGGCGTTTGGGGCATTTGTTGCCTGCTCTCAGGCCTTGCGCGACTATCTGGTCAACTGCTGTCCCGGCTTCATCTACACCACCGCTCTGCCGCCCGCCGTGATTGGCGCAGTCGATGCTGCCCTCACCCTGATGCCCAGTCTCAGCCGCGAACGCGCTCATCTGGCCCAGATTGCCCAAACCCTGCGCCAGCAGCTCCAGCAGTGGGGCTACGATACCGGCGCTTCTACGACCCAGATCATGCCAATCCTGCTGGGGGCCGAAGCCAAGACCCTGGCCCTGTCCAATTGGCTGGAACAGCAGGGTCTTCTGGCTACTCCGATTCGTCCGCCCACGGTTGCCCCCGGCACTTCGCGCATCCGGCTGGCCCTATCGAGCTGTCATACAGCAGCCGACCTGGCCCAATTGGTGGCCGCAGTTCAGACCTGGGAGGTTGAAAATGTCTGAACTCAAGCTGATTGCCTACCACGGCTGGGGCTACGATGGCTCGGTCTGGCAGAACTGGCGCGACTGGTTTGCGGCACTAGGCTACGGATTTGAGGCTGCCGACCGGGGCTATTTTGGTCCCGCCTCAGGGCCGAGCTGGGCGGGCCGCCCGATTGTCCTGGTCCATTCCTATGGGCTGCATTGGGCGATGCAGGACTGGCAGCAACAAGGTTTTCCTGCCATTGAGGCGCTGATCTGCTTTGCCAGCTTCCAGAACTTTCACCCGGAGGCCGAGCGCCCTCGAACCCGCTCCCAAAAAATCGTGCAGCAGATGATTGACCAGTTCTCGCTCCACCCCGCCCAGGTGCTGCAAAGCTTTTGGGGCAAGTCGGCCCATCCCGACCCTTGGCCCCTTGCGCCTGCCCAGACCGCCCAGCTCAACCAGGCACTCCTGCACCAGGATTTGCAGTCCCTCAACCAGGCCCACCTCGACCTGACGCCCCTGCGAGCCATCCCCAACCTCTGGGTATTTCAGGGTGGCGCAGACCGAATTGTGGCTCCGGCTCGCGGTCAGGCTCTGGCCGAACAGCTCGCTGCTGCCTACCTAGAACTGCCGGAGGCGGGCCATACCCTGCCCTTTACCCAGGCCGAAACCTGTCAGGCTAAACTAAAAGCTTTGCTGTAGTGATGTCCGATTCGCCGCATGACGCTCGATACCCCTCTGCCCCATCTTTCTAAGTCCCAGATTGCTGCCCGGTTCGGTCAGGCGGCCCCGGCCTACCACACCCACGCCAAACTTCAGCAGGCCTGTGCTGCCCAACTGGTGGCGCTGCTGTTGAAATACCGCGACGCGCTGCCCGCTGGCCCGGTGCTGGAGATCGGCTGCGGTACGGGGTTTATTACCCAACTGCTGCTGGATCAGCTGTCTGCGCGACAGCTGGAGATCACCGACCTGTCGGCGGACATGCTGCAATTCTGTCAGGCCCATCTAGCGATTCCAGATCCGCTCGCTGTTAAGTTCGCCCAGCTTGACGCTGAACATATTGGTGAATCTTATCAGAACTATGCAACAATCGTTGGCGGATTTGTCTTGCAGTGGTTCCATAAACCAGACCAAATCATTCTCCATTTGGTTAATCGGTTACATCCTGATGGTCTACTCGCCCTCTCCTTCCCCACCTGCCAAAGCTTTCCCGAATGGCGGCAAATCTGCCAGCAAATCAGCCTGCCCTATACCGCCAACCCTCTGCCCGATCCCGTCCGGTTGGCCAATCTGCTGACCGCCTCCCATCTCCAGCTCCTGGAAACCGTCACCCTCGACCAATCCACCAGCCATCGCGGCGCAGCCAGTTTCTTTCGCGACCTGAAAACCATCGGAGCCAACACTGCCCACCAGCGCCTTTCTCCCCAGCAGCTGCGGCGGTTGATCCAGACCTGGGACGAGCAAACGGGCAGCCAGACCGAAGTGCATTACCAGATCGCGCTTTGGCTGATCCGGCGACGGGGCTGATCCGGGCTGCCCTGACGCCTAAAAAGCCCTTCCCAGGAGAGTACGTTATCACGATTTGCCTCGAAGTCAGCCATTCGCCGATCCAGATCCTGCTGCGGCTCTGTCAGGTCAATAGTTTCTTGCTCTGCTGCAATGCTGTCCAGAATAGCTTGGGCAATCCGAATCCGCTCAGAGATATTGAGAGCGATGATCTGCTTGAGAGTGGCTGTAATGCGCCTCCACATCCCCTTGTTCACGACCTAACAGTTTGTTCAAACGTAATCGTTCAGGGGGTTGAGGCTGGAGGAATTGAGAAAAGCGTAAAGGACTGCTAGGCTAACAGGATGGAAAAGGCATCACCCGAAGCAGCAGCAGAGATTAGCCAATCGGACTGGGAAAAGGCCCCGGAGAGCGTCCAGCAGTTGGTGATGTATCTGCTTGAGCGCAATGAGCAGTTGGGAAAACGGGTTGAAGCCTTAGAGCAACAGTACGAAGCCTTAACAGCCGAAAACCAATTGCTCAAAGAGCAGTTGCAGCTCAATAGTACGAATTCGTCGAAGCCGCCGTCGCAGGATCGAGGCCAAGGGTTCAAATCCAAAGAGAAACTGCCAAGCAAGAAACAGCGCGGGGGACAACCGGGGCATGAAGGGCATGAGCGACGGTTGTATCCGATTGAGCAGTGCGAGGTTGGAGAAGAGCATTATCCGGAGAGTTGTATTGAGTGTGGAGCGACGTTAGCAGGATGGGATAGCGAGCCGTACCGGGTGCAGATCGTGAAGATTCTGCCGGTTGTGCCGCAAGTGACAGAACATCGGTTCCCCAGCTTGTCGTGCCCGCATTGTGGGGCAGCAACTCGCGCCTGGGACGAAGGCATCATAGACGGCAGTGGGTATGGAGAACGAGTGGCGGCTCATGTTGCCGTGCTGAGTGGACAGTATCGGCAATCGCATCGGATGGTGCAGGAGCTGATGTATGAACTGTTCGGTATCGAGTTATCGGTGGGGAGTATTCATCGATTACGGCAGGAGAGTTCGGATGCGGTTGCTGCCGCGGTTGCCGAAGTACAGGTCTATGTGCAAGCTCAAAGCCATGTCAACAGGGATGAAACGAGTTTTTCCCAAGGCAATGGGGACGGACTGAACCCCAACGGACGCAAAGGGTGGTTATGGACGATGACGACTCCTTTGGTGAGCTACTTTGCCATATTTCTTGGACGGACGCAGGCAGTGTGTCAGCAATTGTTAGGAGAAGGCTTCACAGGCATTGTCAGTAGTGACCGCTTCAGTGCCTACCACTATTTAGAGATTGAGGCAAGGCAAATTTGTTGGGCACATCTGAAGCGAGATTTCAAGCGCATCAGCCAACGACCGGGAGTAGCAGGTGAACTGGGGCAGGCGTTGTTAGCCCAGCAGAAGTTATTGTTTGAGCAATGGCATCGGGTGCGGGATGGCACGTTAGAGTGTAATGCATTTGTCGATGAGGTTGCGCCGATTCAACAACAGATTCGCGCCCTGCTTGAACAAGGGGCAAGTTATCCCATTGGCAAGGAGGAGAAGACGCCTTTGGCGAAGACGGTGCGGACTTGCCAACAGCTGCTGAAAGTGGAATCGGCGTTCTGGACGTTTGTGACCACACCGGGCATTGAGCCGACCAATAATGCCGCAGAACGGGTACTGCGTCCTGCCGTATTGTGGCGCAAAAACAGCTTTGGTTCGCAGAGTGAGGCGGGCAGTTTATTCGTCTCCAGGATGCTGACGGTGGTGACCACACTGCGAACCCAAAACCGTCCTGTACTGGAGTATTTGATTGAGGCGTGTCGGGCTGCTCGGCAGGGTCAGCCTGCCCCTTCATTACTCCCTGCTTAGAGTACCACCCCCTGAACGATTACGCTGGCAGCATAGACGGAGCTATCGAGCCTGCCATCGCGGATAGCTTTGTGGGGAATGGCGACTTGAGTCCAGGGTTTGAGTTGATAGGCGCTGGTCATGGTGTGGAAGGAGGGTAGGGTGGGAAATGGAGAATTAGCTAACGAGTTGTCCGAGATGTTTGAGAATGGCGAAAACGCTGTAGAGATCGCCTGGATTCCGAATCCCAAATAGGCGAGAGGTGCTGTATTGAGGAGTTGCGCCTTTGACTAATTTGACAAACATGAAACTGCTACCATCTACGATTAATCCAAAGCAAGATTGATCTGGATTAGGATGCGCCAGCATGTAAGCCAGGATTTGAGCGAGTCCTGCTTCTACGGAGTAGGATGCACGTTTAGATTCAACCACGAGTACCCAAAGGCGATCTTTAAGTACCAGCGTATCGAGGCTACCTGTAATGACGATGCCTTCGTCTTCGGTTTGAATTTCGATCGAGGGTTCCGATCTCACATGAAAAGGGGGCAAGTAGAAACCGCAGAGAAATAAAAGTGGATCAACGATTGACATCCGAATCACGCCTTCTAACAGCGGCGGATAGTTGAGCAAGTTGATGAAACCCGCCCGGATGCGGTCAAGCTGTTGTTTCTCAAGGTCGCTGACTTCTGGTAGAGTTTCTTGCCATTCTGGGAAGAATGCAGGCTCTTCAATCAGACGAATCCCAAAATCATCGATCAGGGTTCGCAGCGTCACGTTTTTGGCCTGAATTGTTTGCACTATCGTTTCACCTACTTTGAGTAAACAAGTTGTCTTCGATCAGCCGTTTCCAGGATGCCAGAAGCGTGTCGATTGGTGCGAGTGCCGCCTTCTTGTCCTGCTTCGGGAGTCAGGGCGCGTCCGGCGAGGGCTTGGGCAACGAGGCGCAGTTGGGCCGCGTCGGGTTGAGCAAGACTCAGAAAATTGGGAATTTCGGAGGGTTTGTGCTCTGCGAGCCAGGGGAGACGGTGCAAGATGTCGATCAGGCTCGGGGGTGTGCCGATGGGTTGGGGTTTGACGTTGAAGGTTTGGCGGGCTTCGGTGCGGTGAATTCCTAAGTCCTCGTGGCTGCCACGATCGCTGTAGTCTTGAAGCTGTACGGTGGTTTTCACTTTTTTGACCAGGGCGTATTTGCCGTCGGTGAGTCCGCCGATGCCGTCGAGTTCGAGTCCGATGCCTTTGGCGAGGGTATTGGCTTCGTCAAAGTCTACTGCGAGTTCGCCGTATTCGTAGCGTCCCATGATGTAGTACTGAGTGGCTTTATCGACTAAACTCACCCCTTTGCGATCGCACTGCATGACGCTAGTGAGAACGGTTTCGACGACTTCTTTTTGCACTTCGTCTAAAAAGGATTGGGCGTTGAGTTCGTCGCCGTTGGGCAGTTCAACGCGCTCGTATTGGGTGTAAGCGCGGAGTCCGGCTCCGATGCAGGCAATAACGAGATCGGCTCCGGTTACGCCTTCTTCCATAAGGGTTTTGACGCGCTCTCGGACAATTGCACTAAGCTGTGGGCGAACGTCCATTGCATAGTCGCCGATCGTGGCATCTTTGCGCTTGCGGGCGACGAGAAAAATGCTGGAGGCAAGTGCGGCAGAGTTCATGGCTCGCAGTCGAACTTTCATTTCGGTGTCGAGCGGCCATGCTTCGGTAATGGTGAATCCGGCACGGCGGAGCAAGTCAATTAGAGTTGTCCAGCCTGATGTGGTTTTGCGAGCGTAGACGACGACCATTGCGCCGTTAGGTTTAAGTGTGCGGTTGGCTTCGCAAAAAGCTTTGTGCATCATGTCTTCGTATGCCTGCGCCGCTTTGCGTTTGCCCCTCTCGTGGCGTGAGGGTTCTATAATCGCCTCATTCTTTTTGGGCGTGAGTTGTCCAGAAAAATGTTCAGGATAGAGATGCCCGATCGATCGCTTTAGCCATACATAAAAGAAGCCTGAGAGATCAGCGTAGGGAACAGAATCGAAATAGGGCGGCTCGGTGACAATCGCATCTAATGATTCCGATTCGATTGGTAGCGACATGGAAGAACCCCGATTGCAGATGGCAGGCTTTCCTTGACTGGCTTCTTGTCGAATAAATTGCGCTATCCAGGGCAGAGAATTAGTTGCACTTCCTGACGATTTACCAACAGGACATCCCTCAGAGAAATCCCAAACCATCGGAAGAGCTTGTCTACTAAAAGTGCTAATAGCGCCGCTTTGGGTCGGGGATGGATCGTGCCTGCAAAGTGTAATAGACCGATCTACTACTCGATTAATCATTAGAGCAAGATAAGTCCCGATCGCCTTTGCCAACTCTTCCTCGTAGCCCTGCTGCACCATTTCTTGATGCGCCGATCGTACCCACTTCACGAAAGCGATCAGTGCTAGAAGTTGCCGGGGAGTGAAGAGTTTTCCAAAATTATCTAATCCGTAGAGATGGGTGAAAAAAGCTCTAGTATCAGCAGAGAAAATAGGTTCATTTGGAATCGTTAAGCTCGTCTCTTGACAAAGCTTTTCTAACCGTCCCCGAACTTTAAACTCATCTGGAATATATTGCTTATAAGCATCGCCAGATAAGTATGTTTTTCCTTTCTCACCTGAAGTTGTGCAAACAATCGCCATTAACTGCTGCCCCATTCTGTCAGCCTTGCCTTCCTTTTTGGCGTGACCAGAATCGACTGTCGTTCCACAGTGCCGACAGGTTGACTGTCCTCGTGAACTCCCTGCCGCCGGATCAAACCCTAATCCTTGCTCTGTTCTTGCCTCCACCACTGGAAACTCAACCCGCTTCGTCTCGTGATTCGGGCTGACCTTCAGCGCCACATACTTGTCTTTTTTCTTACACAGCCACGTCTGCCGCACCAACGGCACTTGTGCCCCACAAGCCGGATTTGGGCACTTCACCGTGCGCGTCCAGAGGTAGGCAACAGGGGTTAAGCCCTCACCCCCGGTCCCTCTTCCTAAGGAGAGGGGGGCTTGATCGGGGAGGAGAGAGAGTTGCTGAGAAGATGGGTCTGTGGGCTGAAGATGTTGAGAGATTGTAGTGAGAACTGTTTCAAGATCGTGCTTGATTTGCTGATTCTTGAACCGCAGAACCCTAAAACCTTGCTGCTTAAACCACTGATCTCGATTCGCATCCTGATCTTGCTGACGATCGTGAATTTCACCATCCACTTCCACAACTAGCCGAGCCTCATGACAGTAAAAATCAGCAATGTATGATTCGATATTGTGCTGACTACGGAATTTTGCATCGCACAGCTGACGATTTCTCAAACATTCCCACAACAACGCTTCCGCTGAAGTTTGCGCCTGTCGTAACTCTCTAGCCCTCACCAACAGCGCTTCAGGAACACTCCGCCCCTTCCCCGCCAACTTCGAAAACTGACTCGACTCTCCCTGTTCCAGTCCCCCTTCTCCCTGGAGAGAAGGGGCTAGGGGATGAGGGCAAATCTTCGGATACAAATCACCAATTTCCGCTCGAACGCGATCGATCACCCAGTTGCCCCACTGCTCCACTTGATCCGCCAGTTCCTTGCCATACTGCTGCGGATACACCAGCGTACAAAGCTCCACAATATGCGCCACCGGGTTCAAATCCACCCCATAGGTTTCGCAGCCCAGCCGCAGCGACTCTAGAGGAATTGCCCCACCGCCCGCAAACAGATCCAGCACCTTCGGCGGCAGCACATCCTTCAGCGGCGTGTCAGTCGGCAAACCGAGGCGATCGCGCTGTGCCTCCAAAATCTGCTTTTTGGCTTTGTCGATTGTCGGTGCGCCCGCCTCCCACTTGCAAAGCTCAACCATCGTTTTCTTCAATGCCGCTCGCTTCTGCGGCGATTCGGGTGCTGCTACCAGCGAAGCAAACACCGCCGCCCGTGCCGCCACTAACGGTCGCCGCGCCCACCACAAATGCAGCGTCGAGATGTGGCCTTTACGAATCGATTTCTCCCGCGCCGCCTCGACCGAAATCTCGCGAATCGGAATAAAATCTTTAATCAAACGGCGGTCTTGAGACATGGGAATTAAGAATTAGGAATTGAGAGTTGAAAAGAAACCAGGCTTACTTGCGTTGACGCTTCTGCTGAAGAAACTCGGCAAAGTCACGAACTTCTGCAATGAGTTCTTCCGGTAAATCCTCCACAATAGACGCAAGCTGCCCTCTTGCACTTATCGTTTCTCTAGCAGGTTTAACTAACCGCAGCTGATGAGGATAGACAGTTTCTACCCCGATCGTTTCCCTAAACGCTTGAGGATCACCAGACTCAGCAGCAATTAATTCATTGGCTTCAGCCCCTACCTTTGTCCAACCACCAAACAATTCCACTAGATAGGCTTCTCCATCGTTAAACATTTCAACGATCGCTCCATGTGTGCCAACAGGAGCAAGGTCGGGTTGCATGGCAGCATTAGTGAAATCCCCCGATAAGGGAATGGCTTCTGTTAGTTGCACCCCATCAAACAATTGAAACTGACTCATTTTTACCTCCCCAATCGCTCTGGAACTGCGGTCACAAACCTTGCTACGTCCTCACCATAGCGAACAATCCAGCCCGTTCTGACTTGCCAAGGCACTCCAGAACGTCCTGTAATTAAAATCACTGCTTGAAAGCGATACCCATAATCATCTTGTCCTCTCGTCTGTAGGAGATCTACTGTAACCTCTGCCAAAATCGCCGCTCGGATTGCCTCTGGGGACTCAAAGCCCATCACTTCTCGCCAAAATTTTTGCTTATCGCCTCCCGTCTCTGGTTCTGTTTCGCGGGTGAAGAGATAAACCGCTTTCTCAATTGGAAACGATAAACCAACAGGCTGAGTCATCCTGCTGCCTCCAAATCTGCTTGAGCATTCCGGCTAATGGCTGCCGCAGGAACTAAGTACCGGGTCACTTGCCGAACTTCCTGAACATCGCTCATCAAAACTCTGGCTGGGTTCTGGATCTGCAAAAGCTGCGGAGTATCAGTCTTGCAGTCCCAAACGACATAGAGCCAGTAAGACTCTCCCAACTGCTGAGCCTTGCACCATTCATTGGCTGTCAACGACACCTCTTGCTCAGCCTGTGCTCGTCCCTTTACCTCAATCCGACGCACCGGAGCAATACCTGTAATGGGATCAACCGGCCCAACGCTGCGAATATCGAAGCCACTGCCATCCCGATTCTGGCTGACATCTTCTGGCACCCAGCCGCGCTCACGCTCGTGGTTCATCACATAATTCATTGCCAAAGCTTCTACCTCCGGGTCGTTCTTCATCCCCGGTAGCCCTGACAGCGCCAGCGGAGCCGGATAAACTAGAGCGCAGCCCAAAAAGGCAACTCGTCCAACCCCGACAATTTTGAGATAATCTAGTTCGCTCTGCTTAGATTTATACCGTTCTTGAAGTTCTTTGACCTTTTTCTGAGCACTGTCTCTCGCCACGCGATAGGTTTCATCTCCACCCGCAACTTTAGCCGCCAGCTTCATCTGGGTGGCTTGCGCCTCTCGAATTGCCGTTTCCATTGCCCTAGTCAGATAGTCCTGCCGGATTTCTAGCTCTTGCTGCCGCTGTTCTTGTTCCTGTTTCATCATGGGAATTTGAACTCTCGCCCTAAGCCACATCTGCACCTGTTCCTGTTGCTGCGGAGAAGGAGCCGACATAGTTAGTTCGACTGAAGGTTCAGCAGGGGCTAAATCATGCAGCACGTCTGCCGAAAGTAATGTTCGCTCACCCGTTGGTCTTTCCTGCACAGCACAAAGCGTGGCTCGAATCACCGTTCCCTTACCGCCGCGCTGCTGCCCCGCAACTTCAACCTCAAAAAAGTAGATCCGATATGGCTGTTCAGCATCTGCATCTACAAACGCTGCCGACCCAGCACAAGTCGATTCGTCTAGCTCTTTGTCTAGCCGTTCTGCGACTGCCCCAAATAATGAGTGACCAGGTAACAATAGCTCCGCATCCTGATGAGTCGGATTTGCAAGCTGCTCTTTGTAAAATGTTAGCCTAGGATCTTAGTGGTGCAGAAAACTCCTGAAACCCAGTAAACTCCTTATTCTCAATAAGGTTTTTTATTGAGAACAGCTAAAAATTCAACGCAGATATAAGGGTTTAGGCTATAGTACGTTTGCTCAAGATGAACTTAAAAAAGTTTTCTGCACCACTAAGGCCTAGGATAGGCTTTCTCAACCGTCCCCAACCGCTGCACTGCGTCTAGATTGTTCGAGCGAAACTCTTCTTTCACAATACTCCGGACAGAATTCTGCTGCTAAGATGCCGTAGGAACAGAGAACAGGGTAGTTGGGATGGGATTTAATCAAACTCGGCGACAGGTCTAACTTGGCAATAAATGCTTCGAGAAGATGCTCATTGAGCGCTCGCCGC
>JBJTUI010000172.1:0-7805 GCA_046080625.1 Elainella sp.
GCTACCAGTATCTTTCATTGAAGTCTCCTTGATCCGAACACTCAGATTGTTCGGGTTGAAGAGACTTTTCCTCAGACTCCCGGAACTGTCAAACTGTGGGAGTCCCCCAGCAGAGCTGGGGGGTTACCCAGGGTACTTACCCTCATCCAGACATACTAGAAAGCAGGAGCAGCCTAACCGCCCCTGCTTTTTATTTAGACTGGCCTGCGACATCAACTACATCAACAGCGATTGGGTGTTGGTTTCAATCAGCTTGGCCAGGCTCTTGAGGAAGGAAGCGGCGTCGGCTCCATAGATGATCCGGTGGTCACAGGTGAGGTTGACCTGCATCTGGTTGCGGATGCCGAACAGACCGTCGCCAGTCGGCACCATCTGGGGACGGGAAGCCCCCACCGCCAGGATTGCCCCTTGGCCGGGCGGCAAAATTGCATCAAACCGATCGACGCCATACATTCCTAGATTGGAAATCGTGAAGCCCCCCGTGCTGTATTCTTCGGGCTGGAGCTGTTTGGCGCGAGCCCGCTCCACTAGATCTTTCCAGCTGCGCGACAGGGAATAGAGATCGATCTGGTCGGCGTTTTGCAGTACGGGCGTAATCAGCCCGCCGTCTTCCATCGCTACGGCGACAGCCACGTTGATGCTAGAGCGGTAGTTGATGCCCTGCTCGGTGTAGAAGGTGTTGACAATCGGGTGCTTTTGCAGGGTCAGGGCCACAGCCTTGGCTAGCAGCGCCGTCATCGTCACTCCCTTCGACTTGATCTGCTTGTAGAGCTTATCCAGTTCATCGGTAGTGATGGTATAGCCCACTCGGAACACCGGCACCTGAAGGCTGGCATTCATGTTGCGCACGACGGCCTGCTGTAGGGTGTTGAGCGCCACGACTTGACCGGGCTGGGCCGGAGCAGCAGCGGGCGGTCTGGGGGCGGGCGCTACCGTCGGAGCAGCGGGCGGCACAGCGGCAACAGGCGGCGGGGCAGCGGGGGACGGGGCAACAGATGACGGGGCAAGGGGCGGTGGAGCAACCGGGGCAACGCTTTTACCAGCCGCCGCCTCCACATCTTCAGCCACAATCCGGCCATGGGGACCGCTGCCTTGCAGGCCAGCCAGATCGACCTTGAGTTCCTTGGCCAATTTGCGAGCCCGAGGTGAGACAATGGTGCGACCACTGGGTACAGCCACCGAAGCGGCTGGGGCAGCAACGGGAGCAGCGACACCATTGCTGCCATTGGCCACAGCAGCTGGAGCCGTGCCATTGCTCGCGGGGGCGGCCAACTGCTGGGCCTGCTGTTTAGCCTGTTCGATTTCGGCTTCGGTTTCAGCAACCAGAGCGATGGCACTGCCCACACCCGCCGATTCCCCGGCAGGCACAATAATTGTGGCCAGATAGCCTTCATAAAAGGATTCTACGTCCATGTCGGCCTTGTCGGACTCGACAATCACGACTGTTTCGCCCTTTTCAATTTTGTCTCCAGGCGACTTGACCCAGGAGACAATTTTGCCCTCTGTCATAGTAGAGCTGAGGGCAGGCATGAAAATCTCACTGATCATGGCTACACGTCTCCCCGAATTTCTTCTATGATGCCGTCTCTCAGCAATACTTCTACTTGCATTTTGCGAATCAGATTGTCCCCGGTTTCAACCCGGAAGAACCCTTCGACCTGCCCCTGATTCACTTCCTGATCCATTTCTAACAGCTGCACCTGCTGCAGCTGCTGCAAAATCTGGTTCTTCTTTTCCAGAATTTCGCTTTTCTTTTCGTTGACCTGGCCTTGAATACTGGCAACCTGCTGCGACAGCATCGCCTCCGTCGCCTGCGGATTTTGCTTTTGCACCTCTGTAATGATCCGCTGACCTTGGGTTTCGATCTGCTGAAGCTGACCGTCGAGCTGGTTGATCTGCCCCTGTAGCTGCTGCTGAACTTCTTCTTTCCAGCGCGGTGTAACCACGACTTTAATGTTAATTGCTCGCTTTAAGAGCAGATGAGGCTTAGAAATTTCCATGAATGGAGGCCGAGAGAACTAAGTTAGGCAATCAGCAAATTAGACAAGAGAGTAGACCAGCCAGATCCCAAGATCCAGGCTGGCAAACCTTGGATTTGCTTAAACAAACATCTCGTCAATCATACCGCGATAGCGTTCCGTCACGACGAGTCGGCGAATCTTCAGGGTCTGGGTCAGCAGGCCGTTTTCAATCGTAAAGGGTTCGCTCAGCAGCCGGAACGGGCCAATCCGATCGTCGGGGCGGTAGCCAGGTCGGTTTTTCACCTCGCGGTTCAGCTCTTGCCGGAACAGCTCCTGGACGGACTTGGTTTCCAGTCCGATCACCTGAGCCCCAGCGGGAGCCGCTTCACCTGAGCCACCATCAGCGGGCAAGTCGATAAACAGCCCTTGGGCCAGCGCCCATTTTTGCAAGGCTTCGACGTTGGGTACCACCAGCGCCCCAATCACCTTCTGGTCTTGGCCCACCAGCATGATCTGGTCGATGTAGGGACTGCGCAAACAGGCGTCTTCGATCGGCTGGGGTTCGATATTCTCGCCGTTGGTCAGAACAATCGTGTCCTTGGCCCGCCCGGTGATAATCAGATCGTCCTGGATAGACACCCAGCCCAAATCGCCCGTATTGAACCAGCCCTCCGGATCGATGGCTTTGCGGGTGGCTTCTGGATTTTTGTAGTAGCCCTGCATCACCTGGTCGCCCCGAATTAGCACCAGACCCTGAGTTCCGGCGGGCAGCGGCTGCTGGGTTTCCGGATCGACAATTCGGGTTTCGGTGTGGCGCAGGGGCTGGCCATCGCCGCCGCGCAGGTTGCGATAGGGGCGGCGCACGTGGGTAATCGGCGAAGTTTCGGTGAGGCCATAGCCGCCCAGAATTGTGATACCGACGATTTCAAAAAAATCTTCCAGGTGTTCGGCAATCGAGCCACCGCCGCTGACCAGATAGACCACTTCACCTCCTGTCCCGGCCCGGATCTTCTGGTAGACCAGCCGGTCGCCGATCGCGTGAATTGGAGCCAGCAGCAGCATTTGCAGGCGGGCCAGCAGGCGCTGGGTTGCGGTGGGATAAAGGTTTTCCAGGTTGACCGCTTGGGCCGTGCGGCGAGCCTTGATGTAGCGATCGCTCTGGGTCAGGAAAAACCGGGCCAGCCGCTGTTTCGATTCGGGCTGGTCGCGCAGCTGCTTTTGGATGCCTTCGTAGATCGACTCCCAGAGACGCGGTACACCCACCATGTAGTTGGGCCGAAAATCCTTGATGTCTTTTTTGACATAGCGGATGTTGGTGTAGACCAGGGTGCAGCCACAGGCCAGCACGAAATATTCAAACGTGCGCTCGTAGCAGTGCCAGATTGGCAAAATGCTCAAGACCCGATTGCCCGGCTGGGGCTGGGCCACCTCGTAGGCTCCGGCGATCTGGGACAGCAGGTTGTGGTGGCTGAGCATCACGCCCTTGGGCTGGCCGGAAGTGCCAGACGTATACATCAGGGTAGCCGTATTGCTGCGCTGGAGTTGGGCGGGTTGCAGGGGTTGGGTTTTGCCCAGCTCCATCAGCTGGGAGAAGTTGAGCGTCTTCAGGCTTTGGCCATTAGGCTGCACCAGAGCTGGCGGCGTCTCGTCGCTCAGCAGCACCACAAACCGAATCGGCTCGGGCAAATTCTGCTTCACCTTATTCAAGGTTTCCAGATCCTGGATCACCAACCCGACACTGTCGCTGTGTTCCAAGATATAAGCCAACTCCTGCGGGTCGGCTTGAGATCCTCGCACCGCATTCACGACCCCAATGGTCATCAGCCCTTGGTCGGCAATCATCCAGCGGGGGCTGTTGTCCGAAAACTGGGCCACATGTTCGCCCTGCTGGACACCCAGAGCCTGTATACCTGCGGCAAACTGCCGGATCTGCTGGTGAACCTGGGCGAAGCTGAGTTTAATCTCGGGCTGGCTATGGGGATCGTGGAGCGCTACCCGGTTGGCCACGTCGGGCCGGTCGGCAATCAGCGACCAGATTTCGGGCAGGGACTGGAGCCGATCGTAAGCAGAGCGAGAGGAGAGTTGCGTCATGGTTTCGGTTTGGGGATTGGGCGCTTAATCAAGAGAACTTGACGAAATCAGCTGAACAGGCAGTTTAATGAGATGGGCAGACGAGATCAGCAGATGGGACAAGATGAGGCCAAATAGATTGAGACTGTGCAGGCTGACAGTTGCATCGTCTGAACTGTCAGCTTGACCGTCGCAGGCTGCCAACCGTCCAGTGGCAGAAACGCACGGGGTCAGCAAAACGGGTCGGCAAAACCGGTTGGCAAAACCAAACCAGCTGCTGATGTTTCCAGCTTCTCCTACTGCCCTTTAGAATAACAAGGAGTCAGGACAGCTTCTTATCCGTCTTCTTTGCTACTCTAGGTTTGAATGATTATACCTAGGAACTCTCAATACTTAGCCCAACACTCAGGAGAATGTCATGCCGAAAGCAATCTGGAACGGTGCTGTATTAGCTGAAAGTGACCGCTGCGAAGTAGTTGAGGGCAACTACTACTTTCCACCCGACGCGATTAAATCAGAATATTTCAAGCCGAGCAGTACCCACACCACCTGCCCCTGGAAAGGGGTGGCGAGTTACTACACGATTGAAGTAGAAGGTCAGCAAAACCAAGACGCGGCCTGGTATTACCCAGAAACAAAAGACGCAGCCAAAAACATTCGGGGCTATGTCGCCTTTTGGCGGGGGGTCAAGGTTGAGGCTTGAGTTGCAACTTTCCTGATCTGGTTTTGGGGGAAGGGATTACAATTTGGAGCACAGTTGGGCACAATACAACCTGAATTCAACCAGAGCGACGGTGAGTGCTAAGGTGTGGCTGGGGTTATCCCCATCGGCCAGCCGGTGAAAATGCTAGGATGATCAATTGGCTCGCCTAGCATCTGGCAGCATTCCAGACCGCACAATTACCCCTAGGGTTACTCCACCTGCCGCTAGCTCTTCTGTGAGGGACATGCAATTAAGTCAACCGCCCAGCCCAGCGCCCGATCAACCCCCCCATCAGCCTGTGTCTATTCTGCTCGATACCCTTCCCGACCCCAAAATTTCAGACGGCGTTTGCCCGCGACGGACGCGGCAGCAGATTGACTTTCTTTTGCTGGCAATTGAGGCGCTGGAGCTGGGCGGCTCGGAAGCCTTCTTGACAGATGCCAAGGACCTGGGCTTCCAGGAAATCATCAACAACCGAGTGGCCCTCTGGCGAATGCGGGCCACCAATCCACTGCGGCGCAACAGCCAGCGGCGACCCCTGAGCTTTCGGGAAGCCAAGGCGCTGGTGCTGATTGTCTGCTACCGGGCGCGTCGCCTGACGGTTCTGACCCGGCAGCTGCTGATGGTGTATGACCAGCTGGTAGAGAAACAGCTCTCGCCTGACCAGCACCTGCGGCTGTCCAACTATCTGGAGCGGTTTCGAGCCCATTTTCGGGCGCGGATGAACCCCAAGCGGGCTGGTGTGATCGCCTATAGCACCAACGAAGCCCTGAACGAACTGGCTCTGGATTTGCTCAGCCAGCTGTTGTTTTGCACCGGCACGGCAGGTGCCCAGCGGCTCTGGAGCAGTTTGTTTGATGGAGAAGTGGAATGACGATTCAGCGCCAATATAGTTTGCCAAACTGCCGGTTGGTCTTGCAGGGCATGAGCAACGACGGCGACAGCAGCGGGCGACCGATTATGTCCATGGTGACAAACGTAGAGTGCTATTTGGCAGGTCAGAAGACGCCAATCACGGGCGGACGTGCTTTTCTAGATAGCCTCACCCAGACCGTTAGCCGCTATGCCCAGGGCTATCTCAGCGGTATCCAGAACCTGGTGCGGCGGGATCGGCGCGAACAGACGGGGCTGGTGCAGCTAGAGCAGGTCAGTCAAAACCTGCATCGCCTCACCGTACAGCCGGAAGAGACAGCAGGCACCCCAACGGAAATTGACCTGACGACGGTGCAACTGTTTGATCTGGCCGAGGCGGTCGATCAGTTTTTTGCCGATGCCCAAACGCTGCCCGATCTGGGCCTACAGCTCGACCCGATTCCCAAACGCCATATAGCGGCGGCTGAACCATTGGCGAAGCGGGCCGCTCCGGCTGCTCTGGGCCTGTCTGGTTTGGCGGCGGCGGCGGCTGTGCTGTTTTTCCTGCCAACTCCCCAAGTTCGCCGCCCCGAAGAGCCGACAACCAGTTCGTCTCCCGCTACCCAAACCACGCCCGACGCTACGCCCGGTGCCTCTCCGACCCCTGCTCCCGGCTCTCCGGTTCCAGAAACCAGCCCGGCTAACAGCGCTTCTCCAACGAATGCTCCGCCCAGCTCGCCGATCGATTCACCGGCTCCGGCCAGTCCTTCAACTAGCTCCCCCAGTTCCTCTACCGGCACTACCGGCACTACCGGCACTGGTCTGGCTCTGGCCGATCAGCCCGGTATTACAGATCCGACCGAACTGGACCGGCTGACCGTGCAGCTCTACGACCAGCTCGATTTGGGCTGGAAGCAGAAGCCCAGCTTTGATGGTGAATTGATCTACCGGGTAGGGGTCGATCGAGCCGGTAAGATTCGCGGCTACAAATACACCAATGATGCCGCCCTCACCTATGTGGGCGAGACGCCTCTGGCAGATGTCCAGTTTGATCCGCCTGCCGAAGCAACCAGCAGCCCTGCTGCCGCCGAGTCTCTAGCCCAGTTCCGGGTGGTGTTCAAGTCAGATGGTGTGCTGGAAGTCAGCCCCTGGGACGGCCAGCCAGATGGTCAAACCCCAGCTTCTGAGTCGCCTGCCGCTTCTCCGACGGCTCCCTAGCAGCCTGCAAAAATTGGTTGGCCTGCAAAATACGCTTCAGGCGCAGGAATAGCCCTGTGGCCCCCAGATGCTGTTGGCGTATTCCCCGTAAGTGATGGGGCGGTCTTCAGACGCTCTCAGGGTTTGGCCGCTGGCATCCACGGCGTAGAGCGGCCAGTTTTCGTCGCCCATCTGCCCGGCTCGAAACAGCACATGGCTGGGGTAGGATTGGCTCCAGCCCAGCAGCACGGCATTGCTGTATTGGATTTGGGTAGGTGCCAGCGTGTAGGTGCGGTTAGACTGTTGCTCCCAGATCACGGCAAAATCCGAGGCCAGACCGCTGCCAAACAGGGATTCAAACTCGCGCGCCAGCAGACGATGGCTGTCTTCCGACCAAGCGACGGGTACCAGCATGGCAATCGTACCGGGCTGGTTGAGTCTAGCATCGGCCACAAAGGGGTTGTCGGCAAAGGGGGCGGCTGGCGTAATGGACTGTAGCTCGCCCGTTTGTAAATTTTCGACGAACAGAATACTGGCGATCCGGTTTTGAGTGAGCTGACCAGAAATCTGTAGTTGAATCCGGCTATAGGCGGCATAGTGGCCGTCGGGAGAAAGCAACGACTGACTGCGGTAGTAGCGAAAAACGGACGCAGAATGCAAATTGCGAGGTTCGGACAGGGTCGCCATCACCCACTGCCAGGGGACGGGATGAGGGCTGTTGAGCGGGTCGAGTGATTGCAGCGATTGAGGCGACATCATACTAGCGGCATCCTGTTAACGACATCGATAAGCATTGAGGAACTTCAGAGTCATCAAACTAGCCCCCGGTCGCTGTAGCAAAACCAGGTGGCCCAACGCCAAGGGCTGAAGCGGAGTTTTGGAAGCAATAAAGCAGATGTCGTTCTGGGCCTGTCCTGGGGGAGAACAGCCGTAGGGGGATTCTAGGTAGATACAGCCCGACTTAGCTGCTTTTCGAGAAGCCAGACCAAGAGCTAGTCTAACTAGCTGAAACGGCCCCTGAA
>JBJTUI010000173.1:0-4528 GCA_046080625.1 Elainella sp.
AGCCCCATTCTGCTGAGGCCGATGGGCCGATTTAGACAAACGGGTTGATTCAACTGAGTCTGCTCAGGCTAGGTTACTCAGCCCGGATTCACGCTGAATTACTTAGATGGCGCAGCGACAGTTCCAGGATCACGGGTTTCAGGCCCGCCAGGTGAAGTAATTTGGTTACACCTTTAGCAGCCAGCAGGCCGAGTGCAATTTCAGAAACAACCTTCTCTGGATGTATCATACACAACAATTTTGATCCCGCCCAAAATGTTGACGAATCAAAAAAATTGGAGGCCCCGATATAGCTCGATCTCTGTTTGGCTCGATCTCTATGTAACTCCTCTATTTAACTCGGCCAACCGTGAGCTGTTGAGCGTGAGCTGCTGAGCGGAGGCTGCTGTTAGGGGATGGGCCAGCGGATGGGCCAGGAGTTTCTGGGCCACCTCAAGCCAGGACAGGCCGCTAGCCTCAACCGGCTCGATCTGAATTTGACGACGCTCCAGATCATAGCTGTAGGTGCGATCGTAGTAGTCCAGGATCAGGTCGAAGGCGGCTGCGAGCTGATCCTGCTGGAGGTGGGCTACGGCCTGCTGGGTGCGTAAGCCACCCAGGCGTCGCTCAATGCGTTCGGTGGCGGTGATTAGCTCCTGGCGGTCAATCGCGCCGTAGACCTCGACCAGATGGGCCAAACGTTCGGTGCGCTGGCGGCGAATTTCCAGAACCGGAGCCTGCGCCATCTGCTGAAACAGGGGGTCTGGAATGCGGCAAAGGCCAATGCGGCGGCTTTCGGCCTCCAGCCAAACGGGCATCTCTGGGTTGACCTGGGACCAGGCGAGGGCGAGGCGATTTTCAAACTGCTCGTTGGTGGGCTGGGCCGGTAGCCCCAAAGCGCCAAAACTACTGCCCCGGTGGTTGGCCAGCCCTTCTAGATCAATGACCTGCGCGCCCAGATCGACCAAACTGTGCAAAATCTCGGTTTTGCCCGTACCGGTCATGCCGCCCAAAACCACGACTGGCTTGGGCAGGGCAAACTGCTGGAGAGCCCAGCGGCGGAACGCCTTGTAGCCGCCAATCAGCAGCGTCACCTCAAACCCCGCCATTTGCAGCACCCAGGCCACCGCCTCACTGCGCATACCGCCGCGCCAGCAGTGGAGCCGCACCCGCCGCTGGGGAGAGAGGTCCTTAGCCGCGCTGATGAAGCCCGCAAATTTGGGACCAGCCAGGGCAAACCCCAGCTCAACCGCCTGATCGCGACCCTGCTGCTTGTAGCAAGTGCCGACCTCGGCCCGTTCGCTGTCGCTAAACAACGGGAAGCTGATGGCCCCCGGAATATGGCCCTGGGCATGTTCACCAGGGCTGCGCACATCCAGGATTGGACCTGGCGCATAGAGAAACTCGGTGCAGGACAGGTGAGATGCAGGCACAGGTCAGAGGGGTGAAAAAGGATGAGGGTCGAGTAGAGGCGGAGGGGCCAGGGCCAGGAGGATAATCTGGAGGCGGTTCCTGGAGGCGGATTCCCTAGAGGCAACCAGGCCCAAAGCGGCAGGTTTCCAGGTAAAGTTCCAGCTAACCCCAGCTAGTCCCACAGGTCACAGGTAACCTCCAATCAAACCACAGGCGCTGCCCAAATTCTAAACAAAAAACCGGGCCTGAGAACGATTCCCAGACCCGGAGCAATAAACGCACGCACCATCAGAAGCTGATTACCATTCCGGCCAATAAACCCAGGGTCGATCAACCGAATGGCCAATCAGACGAACCAAACTTGCAAAACGCTGGAGGCAGCGCAGGCGGTTTAGTAGGCTCCTGTCTTGTGGAGCACCACGTTGACCGTTTGCAACAGAATCTGCATATCCATCCACAGCGACCAGTTGGCGATGTAGGTGATATCGAGATTGACGGCCTCTTCGAAATCGGTGATATCGGAGCGACCCGACACCTGCCACAGGCCCGTAATTCCAGGCAGCACCTCCTGGCGAATGTAGTGCCGCTCTTTAAATCGCTCCACATCACGCACGGGCAGGGGGCGCGGCCCCACCAGGCTCATTTCACCCAGCAGCACGTTAAATAGCTGGGGCAGTTCGTCCAGGCTATATTGGCGCAGGAAGCCGCCCACCCGTGTCACACGCGGATCGTCCTTGAGTTTGAACAGCACGCCATCCTTCATTTCGTTCTTGGCTTCCAGGGCGGCCTGGAGCTGATCGGCGTTGACGACCATCGTGCGGAACTTCCAGACCTTGAATTTGCGACCATGTAGCCCAATTCGGGTTTGTCGGAAGAAAATCGGACCGGGCGAGTCGAGCTTGATTAGCAGCGCAATTGCCAGATAGATCGGCGAGAGTAAAATCAGGGCAATCAACGTGCAGCAGAAGTCAAAGCAGCGTTTGGCCCAGTAGTCGCCGCCCACAATCATCGGGGATTTAACGGTGAGAGAAGGCACGCCGCCAATGATCCAAAACTCCGACTTAGGGAAGAACGAATTGACATCGGTGGGCAGAATCCGCAGGGTGATACCAGCGCTTTGGAAATGCCAGCAGAGGAACAGCCGGTCCTTAATCGCGTCCCAGGAGACAAAGGCTTCGACAATTTCCAGCTTGCGCAGGGTTTCAAACGTGGCGTCGCGGTTGGCCCGATCGAGGGCGCTGGCTCCCGTGACGCCCAGAATGTTGTAGCACTTCTCTTCGCGAATCAGCTTGAGGCTCTGCTCCCGCGCCTGGGTGTCGGCAATCAAATAGGCCGAATGGCAGAGCATACCTCGGTCGCGCACCATACCGGTCGCCAGGTCGAACAGCAGCCGTCCCAGGCAGATCAGCAGGGTGCTGAACAGCCACAGCAGCAGAAACGAAGTGCGCGAGATATTGTAGTGCTCTGGCTCGTAGAAAAAGGCAGTCAAGAGCAGCAGCACATTGGACAAAATAATCGCCTTGATCAGCCCAATGTAGTCACGCCGGTTGCCACCCGACCGATACATACCGCGAGCGGCAATCACGCTGATGGCGATGGTGATCACTAGCGGTAGCAGGTGGGTGTTGCTGGCGGTCCAGGGAGAGAACTGGGGCCTGCTTGGAGCAACGGCCAACAGCCAGGCCAGCGCAATCGCTGCAGTATCTAGCAGAACCAAGACCAGAACTCTTGCCCAAGCGGTGACAACACCGCGACGCAATCGTGTAAATCTTGGTGATCGTAAATCTGACTTAAACCTTGTAGACAAGGAATCAGAAGTCACAGTTCATCCTCCTAAACCCTATCAATGTATTGCAAGTGAGTGATTAAGCAAGTGATGCAGTGCTGTTAATTCGTATGGATTGGGAATTAATCCAGCCAGCGCCGTCTCGCCTGAATCATTCACGACTCACCCAGTCTTCCGGACATCACAGGGCGCTGAGCAAAGCCCAGGGAAATACATCAACAGGACAAGCGAGAATGCTAGCTCAATCTGGTAAAGTTTCTGAAATTGTCTCTGGAGTAGCTTGCAGATTACCGTTTAGCTGATCTAGCTGCCTCAATTCGAGTTTGCATGGGCACCTATATCACTTCAGATCAATCTGCGCCAATCATCAAGCAGAGCCAAACCCAAGAGGTTCAATATAGGGAATTGCTCGAACCTGCCCCTAATACAGGTTGGAGAATTGCGGCCTGAAAAATCACAGTTTGGAACCCTATACAGTTTGGAACCCTATATCGAAGCCGTAGACGGGAGCGCCTGTTCAAAAACTCGTCAAAGTTCTCGTCAAAATTTCTAAGGTGAGAATTTCGATAGAACTTCAGACGCAGTCTCAGCAGGGTCGGAGGGGTGGTAGATCAGGCTCAGGGATTCGAGTTCAGAGAATCTGGGCGCAGACCAGTAAACTGGCTGTTCGGTCAACTCGCAGTGCTGAATCGAGATTCAAGCAGGGATATAAACCCTATGAATCAGCGGCCCTGGACTAGGGAATCAAATAGCACTTGTCCGATTTTGCAAACGCTCCTCTTTAGATCGCAATCGCCCATTTCACGCTCTGATAACAATTCTGGTAATGCACCGCCTGTCGGTCAGGGAAGATATCTGGTCTGGGAAGATCTCACAATCCAGAAATATCTTTACACTGTGAAGTGTACAGCAAAAGCTAAGAGATTTAGCAGTAATTCTCAACTTTTTTAGCGTCCTGTTGGAACTTTACAGCTAGCGCAGAGGAGCGGAAACTCAGCCAGCCCAAAAGAACTAAACCGCTCTGAAAGGCCCAATATCGTTCGGGTGCCAGTCCAGACTGGCTGGGCAGCAAAACTGATGTCCAGCCTGGCTAAAATCCACCGGGAATGCCCAGCAGAAATCCGAGTGGGCCAATTAGACGAGCTGCAAAGTCAAGCACCGAAGAAACATCTTTTTTCGGGACAATGACAACATCTCCTTCACGAATTTGGTAAGTACCCTGGGTAACCCCCCAGCTCTGCTGGGGGACTCCCACAGTTTGACAGTTCCGGGAGTCTGAGGAAAAGTCTCTTCAACCCGAACAATCTGAGTGTTCGGATCAAGGAGACTTCAATGAAAGATACTGGTAGC
>JBJTUI010000174.1:0-2897 GCA_046080625.1 Elainella sp.
CTGATAATTTTTTCGCGTAGGTCGAGGGAGTAGGGCTTCATAGCTATTCAGATTGAAAACTCCCACTATTGTGCCAGATCGTTGTACAAAACGCTGTATGATGAGCAGGAGCGTTTGCCCTGAGAAGAATCGGCATTACTAAATTTATTTACCGGGCGATTCAATGGATCACCCAGTGGGTGAATTCAGGATTCTAGACCTTGCGTCTAGCATCTGTCTCCAGCTTTCTCAAGCTAAACTCTGAATTGACTCAAGACCTTGCTCTTGTCCAGCCCGCAACCGTTTTGCTTTTACTCAAGCTAGCCTTATCCAGATCCCGATAGTTTCAGTAGTCTCAAGTTTCAGTAGTTTCAGAATAGTTCCAACAGTAGTTCCAAAGGTTAATTAAGACGAATGGTATCCACCCCTACAGCGACGGCGTCAGGTCGCCAATACTTGCCTGTTTTCTCAACCAGCGATCCGTCACCCAATCAATACCTGCTGCCGTTGTCCGCTCAGGTGGCCCAGGACAATCATCTTGAAATTGGCGGCTGCGACGTGACCGAACTGGTCAAGCGATTTGGCACCCCCCTCTACATTTTGGACGAAACGACGCTGCGGACAGCCTGCCGTCAATATAGACAGGCCTTTGAGCGCCATTACCCGGCAGAGTCACTGGTGATCTACGCCTCGAAAGCCTGGAATTGTCTCGCCGTCTGTGCCATTGTCGCGGCTGAGGGGCTGGGCGTTGATGTGGTTTCGGGGGGCGAGCTGTATACCGCGCTGCAGGCAGGTCTGTCGCCCGAAACCCTGTATTTTCACGGCAACAATAAATCGGTTGAGGAGCTACAGCTGGCGATTGAAGCAGACTGTACAGTCGTGGTTGACAACTGGCTGGAGCTGAAGACTCTGGTTGAACTCCAGCAGCCCGTGCGGATTATGCTGCGGCTGACCCCCGGCATTGAGTGCCATACCCACGAATACATCCGCACCGGCCACCTCGACAGCAAGTTTGGTTTTGACCCCGAACAGCTTGATGATGTGTTTCGGTTTGTGAGCCAGCAGCCTCTGCTCAACTGCGTCGGCCTGCATGCCCATATCGGCTCCCAAATTTTTGAACTCCAGGCCCACCGCGATTTAACCCAGGTAATGGTACAGTGGCTCGGCAAGGCGGCCCAGTATGGTCTGCCGGTCAAGGAGCTTGATATCGGCGGCGGCTTGGGGATTCGCTACACCGAGTCCGACGATCCGCCCAGCATTGAGGACTGGGTGCGGGTGGTCTGCGAAGGCATCGTCAAAGCCTGCCAGGATCAGCAGGTGCCCTTGCCCAAGCTGATTGCTGAACCGGGCCGCTCGCTGATTGGCTCGGCCTGCGTCACGGCCTACCGGGTGGGCAGCCAAAAAGTGGTTCCAGGGATTCGAACTTACGTTACTGTAGATGGCGGTATGTCAGATAATCCGCGGCCTATTACCTATCAGTCGGTCTACCGCGCCGTGATCGCCAATCGCATGGCTCAGCCCCTGACCCAAACCGCTGCGGTGGCCGGTAAGCACTGCGAGTCGGGAGACATTGTAATCAAACAGGCCGACCTGCCCGAAACCCAGCCCGGAGACGTGCTGGTGGTAATGGCCACCGGAGCCTACAACTACAGCATGGCCTCTAACTACAACCGATTGCCCCGGCCCGCTGCCGTGTTGGTGAACGATAGCGAGGCGAACTTGATTTTACAACGCGAAACCTATGAGGATCTGATTCGTCAGGACTGTCTGCCTGACCATCTGCGGCCCAACATCTAGGTTTGGCGAGGTCTAAACTATTCGTTGCTAAGGGTTTTGGTTTAAATGATTCGGATTTGAACGATCGATTTAAGTAGATCACGTCTGATTCGATTAGCTTCCTGCTCCAGCTTGCCTATTCGCTCTGCTCGCAAGGTTCACTCACGTCGCTCACATGGGATCTCAGCTAAAGCAATGGTTGATTAACCTTGGCTGGACTTGGTCCTTGCTGCCCCGTGTGATCGATATTGGGCTCGTGCTTCTGCTGGCCTATGTGATCCTGGTGATCATCGGCGAACGGCGGACGCTCTGGATGGTGCGAGGGCTGATTATTTTGATGCTGGCTTCGGCCTTGAGCAGCGCTCTGGGACTGCGGTTTCTCAGCTTCGTGCTGGAAAAACTGGTGATTGGCTCGGCGGTGGCAATGGCGCTGATTTTGCAGGCCGAGTTTCGCCGCCTGCTGGAGCAACTGGGGCGAGGCGAAATTCTACAGCTGTTTCGGCCTGCCTCGGAAGCGGTTCCTAAACCTGACAGCGTGATCGATGAAATAGTTGATGCGGTCAAAGAGCTGTCGCAAAACCGGACTGGGGCACTCTTGATCCTGGAAACCGATCGCCCAATTGATGAGCGAGATTTTTCAGTACCGGGTGTTAGATTGAATGCTGAAGTCTCTAAGGAACTGCTGCAAACCATTTTTCAGACAACGACACTGCTGCACGATGGTGCGGTTTTGATTCGCGGCTCTCGGGTGATGGCGGCAGGAGTGATTCTGCCAATCTCAGAACGGACGGCCTCGCGCCAGCTGGGCACACGCCATCGAGCGGCCATGGGAATTACGGAACGAGTCGAAAATTGCGTTTGTGTTGTTGTATCTGAAGAGACGGGCTCAATCTCGCTGGCTGAGCGCGGCGTTTTATACCGTCCGCTGACCAGCAACAAGCTGCGGGAAATGCTGCGCGAGCGCTTTTCTCCATTGGTTGAGCGCGAAGCAGTCCTGGGTCGTCAATTGGGTGTTCGAACTGTTGCTTTTATTGCTCGCCTCTTTCAACCTAAATCATCGGCTTCACGGGAGAAAAAATGACAGCCAACTCTACCCTCTTGCAAGCGCTACCTGCTGATTTGATTCGAGAACGATTGCCCCG
>JBJTUI010000175.1:0-4723 GCA_046080625.1 Elainella sp.
AGCCTGTTCCAATTTTCGCGTTTTGTGGCATTATTCCAGCACTGGCAAATCCAGTCTTTCAGAAAAAAGTTTATAAATGTTTTGATTTCCTGAAAGCGTGCTGGTAGGCTTTGTATTGTGTGGTGTGGAGTGAAATCAGAGATTGTGGATGCAAAATTAACGCCGGAACGAAAAACGCCGTTAATTTCCCCAAGCGCAGCAAGTCTGTCTGGATATCGCCTATTTTTAACCCTCAGTACCGGGTTGACGATAGCTGCGCTCTTGATAGATTGGGCGGCTGGCCGCTCGCTCGCTTCGGGAATTGGGTTAGCACTACCGCTAGTCGCTTCGGCGCTGGTAGCAGGTGGATTGGGCCTCTGGGTCGTGCCGCTGCTGCGCCGCCTGAAAGCGGGCCAGGTGATTCGTCAGGATGGTCCCCAGGCTCATCTCAAGAAAGCCGGGACGCCGACCATGGGTGGCATCTTCTTTGTGCCTGCTGCTGTGGTGATGGCTCTGCTCTGGACTGGATTTGCACCCAACGTGCTGGCCGTATCGGCCCTGACCTTGGCCTATGCCGGAATTGGCTGGTTAGACGATTGGCAAATCCTGCGCTACAAGTCAAACAAGGGAATTTCACCCCGATTGAAGCTGGCGCTACAAGTTTTGTTTGGTGGTTTGTTCTGCGGCTGGTTGCTCTGGAGCCAACCGTCTACTATTTCGACCCTGGTGTTTCCGTTTGGCTTTAGCCTCTCCGTGGGTCTGCTGTTTCTGCCCCTGGCCGGGTTTGTGCTAGTGGCTGAAAGCAACGCTACCAACTTGACGGACGGGTTAGATGGTTTGGCGGGTGGCACGGCTGCAATTGCCCTGCTGGGTTTGGGGGCGTTGGTGGCTCCCAGTGCGCCTGAGCTGATGGTGTTCTGTGCCTGCCTCAGCGGTGGCTGCCTCGGCTTTCTGGCCCACAACCACAACCCGGCTCGCGTGTTCATGGGCGATACGGGCTCGCTGGCCCTGGGTGGCGCTCTGGCGGCGGTGGCGCTGCTGACCCACTCGCTGTTTGCCCTGCTGCTGCTGAGCGGTCTGTTCTTTGTCGAAACCCTTTCGGTGATTGCCCAGGTCGGCTACTACAAAGCCACTAAGGACGCTAACGGCATCGGCAAGCGGCTGTTCAAGATGGCCCCTTTACACCATCATCTGGAGCTGACAGGATGGTCTGAGACTCAGGTCGTATCGCGGTTTTACTTAATCGGCGCTCTGCTGGCGCTGGGCTGCTTCTGGATCTGCTAGTGGCCTGTAGCTAGTTCAGCAGCTAATTCAGCTAATCATTTAACGCATTTGAATTTCGCGATGGGGGCACGGCAAGCGCTGTGCCCTTTTTTGTATGCCAGTTTTCAGCAGCCTGGATAGCCCAAATCGAGACCAGAGGGAGCCAGAGTGGTTGACCTGCTTTCCCGCTTAGCGCTAGGGTAGATTTAGAGTCGATCCTATCTCCCGGACTTAGTGGGGGTTGAGATCGGCCTATTTTACCGGCAGGGTTCTCCTGGAGTCGTCAGGAGCTACTCAACGGTAGGGGTGTCAAGCTGTACCGCTGCTCGCGTCAACACCCACGAGCCTGCCGATGTCTCAGGTGGATCACCATACCAGATGCTACTCAAGAAATTACTGCTGGCCGGAGTCCTGGTGCTGTCGAGCTATGGCCTGCGGGGGGCTGCTCTCGCTGAGGTTGGCCGCTCCTCTGAGCCAGCAAGTTCCCCCCAGTATGCGTCCCGTCTGTCCAACTTGATTCTGCCGCTGCCACCGCTGGCCATTCCCGATCTGCTGCTGCCGCCCTACAATTTTCCTTCCTTTGACAGCGAGCGGTTAGATCAATCGCTCCGGCTCTATTTGCAGTATCTGCGCACCAACGGCAAACCCGATATTTTGATCATGGGCAGCTCGCGGTCTTTGCAAGGAATTGACCCAGCCGCTCTAGAGGAAGGCTTGGCTGCCCAGGGATATCCTGGCCTCAAGGTTTACAATTTCGGCATCAATGGAGCCACTGCCCAGGTGATGAATCTGCTGGTGCAGGACATTCTCCAGCCCGAACAGCTGCCCCGGCTGATTGTCTGGGGCGATGGTTCGCGGGCTTTCAATGCGAGTCGCCCTGACCGCACCTATAGTCAAATCGTCGCCTCGCCTGGCTATCAGCGCGTTTCACAGGGCCAATATCCCATTCCCTCCCGCACCATGGCCTGGGAGGTGCCAACGTTCGTCACGGCTAACAAATCGCTGGCGGCTTCGGCAGTGGCGGCTGAGGCTCCCGTCGCCTCTGATCTGACCGAGCAAGGCTTCCAGACCGTGACGGATGTGTATGACCCCGACCGCTACTATCGGCAGTTTCCCTGGGTGCCAGGCCAGTTTGACGGCGACTACCGCAACTTTAGCCTGGGTGGGGCGCAGACCGAGGCAACCGCCGCCATTGCTCGCTTTGCCCACCGACAGGGAATTACGCTGGTGGTGGTGAATCTGCCCCTGACAAGCGACTACCTCGACCCGGTGCGGCGGCGGCATGAAACAACCTTTCAGCGCCACATGTGGCAACTGGCTCGCCAGGAGCAGTTTATGTTCCGCGACCTCAGCCAGCAGCCGACGCTGATGCAAAACAGCTATTTTGCTGACCCCAGCCATATCAACCAGCAGGGGGCTCGGGCCGTAGCCCTGCACCTGGCTGCTGACCAGACAATTCCCTGGCGTGTGGTGCGGCCTGCTCCCTAGTGCCATCCTCTGGCCATTACCTCTCTCTGGCCATTACCAGTCAATAGCTCAGGCCACATAGCCCAGTGTTGCGGGATACACTAGATCCAGATTGCAATCAAACTTAATTCCCCTTTTTCCCTTGCTGATGCCATGTTTACCGCTGATTCTTTGACTGAAGAGCTGACCCATTTAGATAACGAGCTGTCTAACCGGTTTATTGAACTAGATCCGGCTGGTTATTTTGTGATTTATGTAGACCGGGAAGCCCGGCTGATCTGCGCCAAGCATTTCACAAATGTAATCAACGACAAGGGCATCGCCTGCGACCCCGAAACGGGTAAACCCCTGCCCTGTAACCAGAAGGTTGAACGGGTTCCCAGCGCCATCTATCAGGGACGCACAGCCAAAGAGCTCTGTGTCAAAATCTTCGAGCAAACCCAGCCCTGTCCGCTCACCTATCTCGACCACGCCGCCTACCTGGGCCGCGAGTTTGTCCGGGCCGAAATCGCCCTGCTCAACAACGAACCCTACGTGCAGGACTAGATAGGGCTAGGCCCGCAACCAGGTAACAGGCACAGGGGGAATTGGGGACGATGGCTGAGTCTGCGGCTGAGTCTGCTTATGTGATGGCGCTCGATCTGGGCACAACCGGCAATCGGGCCATTCTATTCGATGCATCGGGCCAAATTGCCGCTCAAGCTTATCGGGAATTGACCCAATATTACCCCCAGCCGGGCTGGTTAGAGCATGACCCGCGCCAGATCTGGCAGGATACGCTCTGGGCGATGGAAACGGTGCTGACGAAAGCGGCGGTACAGCCCGGCCAGATTGCCGCTATTGGCCTAGCCGTGCAGCGCGAAACCTGCCTGATCTGGGACAAAACCACCGGTCGGCCCCTGCACAATGCGATCGTCTGGCAGGATCGGCGCACGGCTGGAGCCTGTCTGGCCCTGGAGCAAGCTTTGGCGGCAGCAGGCCAGCCCGACGCGATCCGCCAGCGCACTGGCCTCACCCTGGATGCCTACTTCTCGGCCACCAAACTGCAATGGCTGCTCGACAAAATCTCGGTTTCCGAGCCCCTGATCGATCCAGAAAACTGGCTGGCGGGCACGATTGACACCTGGATTTTGTGGAATCTGACGGGCGGTGCAGTCCATGCCACCGACCACAGCAATGCCAGCCGCACCCTGCTGATGAACCTCCAGACCGGCAGCTGGGACGACTGGCTGCTCGACTGCTTCCAGGTGCCCCGCGCCCTGCTGTCCACCATTCAGCCCAGCCTCGGCTATTTTGGCGAAACCCGACTCGATTTTCTGCCCAGCGTTCCGATCATGGCAATGCTGGGCGATCAGCAGGCGGCCCTGTTTGCCCACGGCTGCAATCGTCCTGGCCTGCTGAAATGCACCTACGGCACTGGCTGTTTTCTAGTAGCCCACACGGGCAGCGAAATCGCCCAGTCCCATTCCCGGCTGCTCTCGACAGTTGCCTGGTCTCAAACCGGGCAGATCGCCGCTACCCAGCCCAGCTCTGCCGCCCTGCCCGCCTCCTCGGCACAGGTGGGCTACGCCCTGGAGGGCAGTATGTTTACCACCGGAGCCTGTATTCAGTGGCTGCGGGATGGCCTCCAGCTGATCACGACCGCCGCCGATACCGAAACCCTCGCCAACCAGGTGGCCGACAATGGCGGCGTCTATTTCGTCCCGGCCCTCAGCGGTCTGGGTGCGCCCCACTGGGACATGAGCGCTCGCGGCGCGTTTCTGGGCATGACGGGCGGCAGCCAACGCGAGCATCTGGTGCGGGCGGTGCTGGAGTCGATTGCCTACCAGGTAAAGGAAATTGTGCAGGCCGTTCAGCAGGACAGCGGGGCCACCCTGGCTGGCCTCAAGGTAGACGGCGGGGCCTGTCAGAATAATTTCTTGATGCAGTTCCAGGCCGACCTGCTGGGGATTCCGGTCGAGCGGCCCCAAGTGCTAGATGCGACGGCCCAGGGTGCGGCCTTTGCGGCAGGGCT